>CAZEPC010000625.1:0-2490 GCA_964513765.1 uncultured archaeon | reverse complement strand
CTCCGGGATTTTGATTTTAACCGAATATTGAGTCGCACCGGGATTAAGATTCGCAGTGCCGAAAAATTCGAGGAGCGCTACATTACTATCGCCGATTTATTTCAAAGATACGTTATAAGTGAATCTTCAGAGGAATTTAAAAACGAAATAGAGGAAATTTTAAGAATTGGGGAATCATCCGCATCCAAAATCTCTTCATACATCAGCAAAAAATTGATTGAGGTCCCGATCGTAAATTACGAAAACGGGGTTTATGTATATAAATGCCCCGTGTGTAATTGTTTTCACTTTTCCGAAAGGAAAGGGATGATTATTCCCCGACCCTGTGCTCCAAAGTCCCGTTGTCTTGATGTGGGTCTCTTAACCGTGAAAGAAGGCACCGAGGACCGGATCAAGGCCTTGGAAAAGCTGGGAGAGGGATTCAGCGGCAATATTGCCGATGGGGTTGAGGGAGTGCCGGGCGATGATCTCGAGGGTGATATTGTGCGACCCAGTGAAGTAAAATGGATTGTCAATGAAAAAGACCTTAAGCAGACCTTGGAGCATTGTGAAGATAAGGGCAAGATCGATGATATTTCATATAATTCGGAATATTTTTCATTCAAATATAATGAAGAAGAAACACCATATCATGTTTTGTTCGATTGCTATCTTTCCTTGCATGGGAGATTGAAATTAAGGGCGTTAGACCATAAAATCAAAGATGACATACAGGGCTGGATGGACATCTCCATTGCACCGCTGCTTTTCCGAAATATTGACGGTGAAATTAAGAAAAGGACCACGATGAAGAATTTCTTATCGAAAAACAGGGATTTAATCGGGGATATAGGCCTTTTGGAAAGTTTCTCAGAAAATGTATCCGAATATTCCTCATCGGGGACCGGGTCCCAAAAGCCCATCAGATTTTTGGGATTTGAAGATGGGTGCATAAAGTTCCATCTTTCAGGTCTGGATCAATATTTCTTCTTGGGCTGCGATAAGATAATGAAGAAAAAGGGCGATGACGATGAAAGCGAATCGTTGAAGAGTATCAAAGCAAACATTATCTCCATTATCAAAGACGGGGTGGCCTACTCGAAAATCAAGGATCATCTGCATTTGGTGAATCCCTCATTTGTTCCGGCAATTACCGTAAAAAAGGACGCCTTGCTCATCAAGAAGATTTGCAGGTATCTCGGCCGTGATGATAAAGGGAGGACACCTACCCTTGAGGACATATATTTTAATGACGGGGGGTAAGAATGATCCCATATTTGAGGAAAAAAGGGGGAAAAGCCGGGAAGATAGATATCGAACATGTTATCATGAATGAAATTCTATTCCATTTTTTTAATACATTGAAAAAGCTAAATTCATAGCTCAAAGAAAAGCACATAAAAGAAAAGAAACCTCACAGGAATGAAGCACACATAATGACATTTAAAATCCAGTTTTTAGGACAAAAAAGCATTATCGGCGGAAATATGATTTTTGTGACATCCACATCGGGATCGGATGATCAAAAAGGCATATTACTCGATGCGGGCCATAATTTTGAGGCCGAGAAGAATTATTTTGACAAATTCATGCCAATGCGCAAGAAAGAAATGGTGGACGGCCTTATTAGCGGTCTAATGCCTTGGCCCACAGAAGAAGTAAAAGGATTATACGACCCCAGAATGGTGAGGGTAAAATTAGCTGACATTAAAAGAGCATTTATGGCTCTCAATGAGGGAGGAAATAAGGTGGGAGGTACGGACGATTGGGACGACATGAGAAATTATCTTCTGGATAGCGAACGGACGGTATCTCATGTATGCATTTCCCATGCACATTCTGACCATACGGGATTGCTTAAATATTTGCATCCCAAGATTCAAATAGTTGCGGGGGATATAACCGCCAAATTTATGAAAATGCTCGATTTATACAGCAGTTACGGTTCAATTTTCCACCATACCTCTAAAGTTCCACTTTTTTTCGGCGATTCAATTCCCGCTGGCGGGTCGGTCGAAGGATACAGATCTATCACCGCGCTTAAGTCGGGAGAGGGCGAGCTTGAAGTGGGAGCTTTACGTATCCGTTTTTATCTCACCGATCATTCCATTCCGGGGGCGGGAGCGTTCATCATTGAGGAGCGGCCAGAAAAGAAGGTTGAGGAAGTTTTAATATACACCGGAGATATCAGGAACCACGGCCCTGAAAAGCTAGCTGAGAATGTAAATGAATTTATCACCGCGGTCAACAAGTATGATTCAAAAAAGTTCTTGGTGACCGAAGGAACGCGTCTCACCACAGAGAAAAGCGAGAATATCCGATTAGAGGGTGTTCTTGAAGAAGAAAAGTTAATCAAACCAAATGACTCGGAGGAGAGCGAATTTTGGGTCAGAGATGAATTAAAGAAAATTCTCACAAAAGATGAGATTAAGGATTTGGATACCGTATTCTTCAGCTGTTCTGAAAATGATCTATGGCGAATTCTTTCGTTTTATTATGCGGCGAAAAAGT
>CAZEPC010000624.1:0-2492 GCA_964513765.1 uncultured archaeon | reverse complement strand
TTAATAATGACGATTGCGTTATCTATCACCATCGGAATATGCAAAATAATCTTCAATCCTTTCTCAAGAAGGGGATAGACCTCTTTGGGAAGAGAGAAAGTGGTAGCATAAACCGTATATCCACTATCATAGAATTGCAAATCTTCCGCGGTCTGATTGAAAACCCAGCTCTTCCATGCTTTCTTATCATCCGGTCTCTTCGAAACCTCTATTGCATCTTCACAAACATTTTTTTGTTGGTCCATTCCCGATTTTAGATCTGAATTTGGTGAATTTTTCTTGGTTTTCATATCAGAAAGGTAAGAAATATCATGCTCGTTTTCTCTTGCGGTTGGTTGGTCATTATCTGATGGTATTTTACAAGTCTCAGACTTGTAGTACCAACCCGAGTCTCCCAACGCAATGGTTTTTGTGTGTTGAACCATCTCCAGAGATACATCAAAATCGGATTGGGAGCTACAGTGAGGATCAAGGATCACAATCGAAACCCCTTTTTGGGCATCATATAAGGTTGAGATTTCATTATCGTCTATTTTTAGTTCCTTAACCTCATTAAACCATGGCAAAGAGAGCCTAATTTCTTCTTCCTTTAGTTTTTGATGGAATTGAATGGAAATATTTTTCATTGGTTGAATCTTCTTTTCAGAGAGATAAGATGTATCTTGATAACCCTCTCCTCCTGAACTTTTGTAATCATAGAGTAAATATAAATTGGAGATAATAGGATATTGATTGCCGTTATGCTCGATTAACCACGTTCTTTTTGCCCGATATGTTTTGGTCAAGCCCACCAACAAGGAATCGGAGATTCTCCAATAAAGGTCTTCATCATGTTGGACGATTCCATTGATATGGTGCACCTCTCCATTTACTTCTAATGTTGCGTTTAAACTTTCAGCGGTTTTCCCATGGAATAAAAGCACGGTTTTTCCCTCAATTGCGCATTTCAGATAGGGTTCAAGGGTTGAATAGCGTAATATGAGCCCATCATCAAGCGAAAGATTATAGGGGATAATTTTAGCCGATTTAGCGGGAAGCGATATTTTTTCCAGAGGTCCCCTCTGAGCCTCCCTGGGAGAAGGGTGCTTTCGTACCACTTGAAATTGTTTATCAACATCCGATTCATTAAAGAGAAAAATAAAAGCAGAGTTAGGGGCATCATTAGAGTCAGAAGACTTAGTATCGGAATGACTTGAGTGGTTTAATAGAGATTGCACCAAGCAATACGGTTTTTTCTTCCTCTCTTTAGCACTAGTATTTTCATAACTCCCCATAAGAAAATCTTCATCTGGGCTCATTTTTGTTAAAATACCGCCGAATGAGGATAAAAATGAGCCAATTAGTTTAGTTACGTAATACCTCTTGGAAAGACCGCCCCATTCAGAGATTGGTGCTTGATAATCGTAAGTCGTGGTAATATATTTACCTCCATTCCATCCGAAATTTGTTCCACCATGATACATATAATAATTAATACCGCTCATGCCTGCCCCCAATAAGAGCTTTACGTAAAAGTTAGTCCAATCCGCAGACATATGACCGCGATATGAATATCCATCCTCTTCATTCCCTTTTCCGTACACGGCAAACCATCCCCCTTCGATTTCCATCCCGAAGCAAGGAAATTCGGATTGTTCCTCCAGCATCTGTCTGACTTTTTCCACGATACCTCCGGTATCCCAGGGATTTGGATATTTATCTATGGTATCATAAACTTTAGTCCCCCGTGAGATTTGATTTTCATTAGTAACCACCGGAATAGTATCTCCGTATTGCTTTAATACCATATCCCTTAATTTCAGGTGGTATTCTGGATTTCCACCTTCAACATAACGAGAGAACATTTCGTTTTCAACTTGATACATGATATTAGAACGAGCAAGAGAACCTTTCTGAATATCAAACAAGCCTAAAATTTCATTCACATGTTTATAGTATTCGCGAGCGAATTTCAGATAATTAGAATCAAAAGACCGTACATTTTTGACTTTGGAGTAAAGCCAATGTGGGTGTCCCCCCGCATTAACTTCAGCACAAATATATGGTCCGGGCCGGGGAATTGTATAGAGCCCCATCTCATTTGCTTTTTTAAAATATTGTTCAATGTCGGAAAATCCTTTAAAGATAAATTTTCCCGGTATTGGTTCAATAATTGGCCAATAAAAATAGGCACCAGTACAATTTAAAAAAGCCCTCTTCATGCGGATGAATCTATCCTTCCATAACTCTGGATGTACCCGAAAATGATGCATCTCTCCAGAGTAGATAAATATTCTCTCATTATCAATCAAAAATCCCTTATTATCGTAAGAGAGGCGACTTCTTTCCATAGATAAGATTTAGAGTCCCTTCTAAAATAATTTATGCCAATGATTTAAGATCCCTTTCTAAAATCCGATGCATCCATTTTCTTTCTCCATGTTACTCCCCCTTTAACAACGGTAAATTGTAAAAAAAGATAAAAAGAAACAAAAAACAATTAATTTATTTGA
>CAZEPC010000623.1:0-2493 GCA_964513765.1 uncultured archaeon | reverse complement strand
AAAAAAGGTTTTTTTTCCTTTTTGGATTACTTGTGTGTATGCTAGAACGATTATATTGTCCAGATTTTTCAACGGTCTTGGGAGAGAAATTTAGGGATCCTTTTGAGTTCCCTATGATCGACTCTCTTGTATGGCCAACATTGAAAGATATTCAATTAGATAAAAGGGGAAAAAACCTCTTAGCCTTGATGAGCAAAGAAAATCATCCTCTATTTTATCGAAGAGGGGTAAATATCAATACATTGTTGACCGAATTAAAATGTTCGGGATTGAAAGGTGCATGTCTACAAGCCATTGATATTTCTAAGGATTTTGGGATTTCCTCTGAGATTGTGGTGAAGTATTGTAAAAACTACGATTCTTTTCTCTTTCCAATTCTATCCCCCCGTTGTACAAAAGAGGGTGTCGAAAAGTTTCAGAAAAATGCTGAAAAAGCCGTTGCAATTGTTATTTATCCCACATATCAAAATATTGACCTTTTGGAGCCGGGTGAAGAATTAAAACAAATATTGGGGATTTGTAAAGACCGTGATTTACCCGTAAAAATTGATCTGGGAAATATGTATTTACCCGATAACCATCCTACCAAAATAAGCCCTGCAATCATTCGGGAATTTGCGACTCAAAATAAGGATTTGACCTTTATAATTAGCGGTATAGATCTTTCCGGGAACGGGAAACAAATGGTCAACTTAATGCGGTACGAAAGAAATCTCTATATAGAGATAGATCCCCGGACTTTTGGGGGAACCACACCGGTAAATTTCTATAAGATGCTCTTTAATATACCAGGATTTATCCAATATGGATGGAACCGTTTTCTTTTGGGATCCTCGACCCCGATGTTGGAATCTTCACAAGTGACGCGGGGCTTTTGGAACGCCACCGAATCTCTTATATTCGCCCAACAATCGCTTCTCAGAACAATGATGTACAGAAATCTCCACTTAATATTCAAAATGCCCAAGAATCTTAGCGGTTTTGAGTACCAAGACCAATTAGATCAAGGAATTTTTGATGCAGCTTCTCCAGGTAAATCTCCACATTGGGAAAATCAAAAAATTATCGAAAATTCAACACCAGATCCAAATACAAACCCTAATGAAATTTTTATTTCCCAAGATCTGGTGATGCAATCCTTTTCTATTACTCAATTGCTCCATGTTCAGCCCCATTTAGTTAAGGCGCTGGATCATCTCTGCGAAAAGTACCCGGATTATCGGTATGGGGAATTTACCATTAAATCACCCCATACTACCACCTCATTACTGGTTAATGAACATGAGATTGGAAACTTTTTACAATTACATTACAATCTTGCGGAGGATACAATGGCTGAAGCATCTGATAAGCTCCATACTACACCCGCTCTGGAAAATAGAGCAGATTTCAATTATCCGGATCATATAACTGCCTCTTCTCGGGGACAAAGATCTATAACTGCACCTATAATTGACGGAAAACCCAAAATTGGCGGGCGGGAAAACATCTACACTATGGTAACCTTTGGTCCCCGGGCTATTCATCTGCATTTGACTGTTAAATTGTTTAAGCAAAAATAACAGAAATCATAAAATTTTTAATTTTTTTTTAACTTCCTTTATTAGATTTATATGCCAAAAGAGATTTTTGATGTTGATGAATTTTTAGAAATCGCACGCACACGAGCGCGGTTTTGTCAAGTTAAAAAAAGCGAAGATAGTGTAAAATTGAAATTACGAACTCCCAAATATCTTTACACATTAAAAGCTGAACCTGGGGAAGCCGAACAAATTATGGATCAGCTCGAAATTGAAGTACTCGAAATTTAAGACCTTTTATTCCAAGGAATAAAAAGATTTTTTCATCAAATTCTCCACCCCCTACATCGGGTGTTGGATTTTTCATGAGATTGGGGATTATTAATAAGATTCTCATTTATCACCATTAGTACTAAAAAATTAGACACATAAAGGATTAGAGAAAAGTATGAGAGTTAATCGCGATTACAAACAAGTCATTATTGTTCGTCAAGATTTGGGGATGTCTCAAGGAAAAAAAGTTGCGCAGGCATGCCATGCCTCTGTATCTGCCGTTTTGGAAGCAAAAAAGCATAACATTTCGGATTTCAACACATGGATTCGGGGAGGTCAGAAAAAGGTGGCCTTGAAGATTCGATCCGAGGAGGATCTGAATACTCTCTTCCATAAAGCCAAAGATATGAGGCTCCCGTGCTCTATTATCAGTGATGCTGGATTGACCCAGCTTGAACCTGGGACAAAAACCGCAGTTGCTATCGGCCCTGGTAAATCCTCGGAAATTGATAAAATTACCGGTGATTTAAAACTTCTTTAAAATATTTACATCTATTAGATTTTTCAAGCACTAGATTTTTTATTATTTATTTTATTTAGAAACAGAGAGTTAGATATCAGTGGTTTCGAATTGGAAATGGGTTAAGGAATTTTTAGCCGAAAAGGGACAAAAAGAAGATGCTTCAGAACCTTTAAAAGG
>CAZEPC010000622.1:0-2496 GCA_964513765.1 uncultured archaeon | reverse complement strand
CCTTTCTAAAAAAAGATAATCCTTGGGAAATAGTGCCACCTTTCGTTCGCTGGATACCTCGGTCAGAGCGAGGGCAAGGGATTTAATTCTATGGATATTGCGAAATGAGGTATCGAAAAATACCATCCCGGGCGATTGTTTTTCCTCTATTTCATCGAGAATGCGGGCCAGCTCGGCCACAACCTTACTTTCCTCCGAGACATAGTAATCATTCCCCTCAGAATGATGGGTGCTCCCTATTTGGGTTCCTTCGGTGATCAGTACATCGGTCTTGAAATCCATGGCGGCCCTCACAAAAGCGCGCGCCCTATCCTTTTCCCTTCCGTGAAACCGGATATCTCCGGTATAGGCGATCTGGCATTGGTGGGCTTATGCACGATGAGAAATGCTCCTGCTCCAGGAATAGAATGTTCGGTTTCATAAAACGCGACCGCGAAGTCCTCATTTCCAGGTAATTTATAGGCGGGTACCTTATTCTCCGGAACATTCGGAACGGAATGGCCCGATGGAATGGCAAACATATCTCTCTTTACATAGAGCCAAGGATTAATGACCCATTTATAGGCCAAGAGATCCCCATATATCGAGTTCTGGGTATAAATTTCCCCGAGATGCATGAGAATGCCCGCGGTCTGAAGACCAGAGACCAGTCCAATTCCCCCGTGCAAGTGCCTGATTGATCCGATATGGTCGGCATGGGCATGGGAGAGAAGTACATGGCTGATTTTTCGGCTATCTTTTAATGGAATTCCGTATAGTGCACGAAATTCCGGGTCAAACCGGGATTGATAGTCCTCCCGGTAAATCCCTTTAAGCTTTCCTTCGGGCCGGGGAAGCTGACCTAAAAAAATTTCATCAAGCAGCATTCGGTGAGACCGGGGGCTGAGGAAATCATCGAGAAACTTATTTTCTATCCCAAAATCCAAGCCAAACTCAATCAAGATTCCTCTTTGCGTGCTTTGCTCTTCTGCTATAGGCATCAGGGAAATAACCGTCCCGCCCACTGTGGACCCTCCCGCATGAATTGTGATCTCAATACCCGTGCTGGTGCCGCCTTCGGATTGTTCCTCTTGCCATAATTCCTCCCCTATAACCAGCTTTTTGTAGGCTGTTAAGGCCTTTTGAGCCCCGTTAATATATTTAGTGGCCGATTTCTTGCCGACCCTCGGAATTTCTGTAAGATTTCCAACCTTTGCTTCAGCAATCTGTTGGATTGTATTATAATCATGCCTTCTCATTTTTTCCGCAGTTTTCGCCCCTATTCCAGCGATTGCCTCCAGAGGGATCGTGCGCTTGAAATGGACTGGTTTTGCATTCTTTATATGTTCAAATATGTAGTGGAATCGGTTTTTTATTTTCAACACCCTAAAAATGAATTTAATATCTCGTTAATATAATTGTGATCTTTTCATATTTATTTGTTACATTTTTATCACAATGATCGAAAATTGTTTTTTTATTATTTATTGGATGTATGGGGCCTTTATATTGCTTTAGCTTTATATTTCTGGAATCTATCTAAAAAGTTATGAAATCTGATTGATGGATTGTTCGGAGGGGTTTTTTTTCGATTCGCTATCTTGTTTATGTTCCGCCCTTTTTTTGTTTTTTGTGGGAGGGGTATGATGGTCCTCTTCATTTTTACTTTCTCCCTCTGCGGAGCGAATAAACTTATGGTCCTCGGTGCCCGCACATTGCGGGTACATGGTCGCCAGATGTCCAAGGATCCCTGCAAGAGATATACATTGCATTCTCTGTGCGTTAGGATGGAGCCGACCCCTAAACTGCTTGTACTGCACCACAATATGAAAAATACTTCCTGCGTAAAGTTGTAATACCTTTTGCTTAATTAGAGAGGGGTTTCGGGCACATATTTTGTACATTTGTTCCTCGGTTATATCCAAAATCTCGGTAATGGTGCTCCCCCATATTGTAATGTGGAGCTCTCCCTGACCAAGCAGGGCAATCCTTCCGCGGGTCCGCACCCATTTACGCTTCCCCTTTATCTTGCACGAAATGTCTTCCAATCCCAGTAATGCACCCATATAAATTAGCGTGTTATTATTCCGAATGTTTTTAGGGATCATCAGCAAGGGCGGGGTGGTATGGGCAATTTCGGAGGGTTTTATAACAATTCGCTTGCTCGCGCCGAATTTCAAATTATCGATTTCGGGCAGCCGGTTGAGTCCATCGGGCATGTACTTTTCAGGTCCCTCATCGGAGCTTTTTGTTCTTTTTTTCTGTAGCTTACCGGGCACTTTCTCATCTTGCTTTTTTGGATTCCCTTTTCCTTTATGCTTTTCGTTATTTTCAGGTGCTTCGTGGGGGCTTTTGCGGGGATGCTGTAATTTTGAATGAACCGGAAATTTATGAGACTTTTTTACCGAGATTTTGCCTTGTTGACGGGAGCGAGGGTTTTGTTTCTCTCGCGGCTGCGCCTCTGGACTTTTAGAGACCGAGATGAAGTCCTCAACCTTCTTTCTCATTTTATATCTT
>CAZEPC010000621.1:0-2496 GCA_964513765.1 uncultured archaeon | reverse complement strand
CCATGGCAAATGCCGGGCCAGATACAAATGGAAGCCAATTTTTCATAACCCACACTCCCACACCCCATCTTAATGGAAAGCATACCATTTTTGGGGAAGTAGTCGGACAATCGGATCAAGAGGTTGTAAATTCGGTAAGTGAGGGAACCAAAATCAAGAAAGTAGAAATACTCTAATGAAACGAAACAAGGCGCAAATAAATTTAACAAACCCTATCAACAACCAAAACTCTCTTCCTTGTTTTTTAAGGTAATTTTAAAAAAAACCAAATTTTTTTCTTTTTTGCACATTTTTTAAACATGTGTCCGATACTTACATTCTTTTAATTGACGGTCCAGATCAGCCAGGGCTTATTCATAAAATAACTGGTACGATATTTTACCAAGGATTAAATATTGTATCTAATAGTGAATTCGTGGATCAAAAAACCAACCACTTCTTTATGCGTTCAGAATTCACAGGAGATTTAAATTGTGATAATTTGGTTGCTGGATTAGAAACCGCACTTTCTGGGGATTATAATATCAAATTAGCAAAAAAAGTACCTAAGAAGATAATAATTCTTGCCACAAAAGAACACCACTGTTTGGCGGATATTCTTATCAGACATGAATACAAAAAAATCAATGCGGAAATTCAATGTGTTATTAGCAACCATCAAAACTTGAAAGATTTGGTTGATCGATTCGATATCCCATATCATTATATACCTCATAAAGATTTAGAACGGGAGGACCACGAGGCAAAAATTGATGAGATAATCCCCCAATACGATGTGGATTATTTGGTCTTGGCCAAATATATGAGGATTCTCACACCTGAATTTGTGCAAAAATATAAAAACAAGATCATTAACATTCATCATTCATTCTTACCCGCGTTTGTCGGTGCAAATCCCTATGAACAAGCATTTGAAAGGGGTGTGAAGATAATCGGCGCCACCTCACATTTCGTAAATGAAGAACTCGATCAAGGACCAATAATCGTCCAAGAAGTTATTGATGTGGATCACTCATATAATAGTGAAGCGATGCGGCAAGCCGGGCAAGATGCAGAGGAGCTGGCTTTAGCGAAAGCTCTAAAGCTAGTTTGCGAGGACCGGGTTTTCATTAATGAAAATAAGACTGTTGTATTTAAGTAAAAAAAGGATAATAATTGGAAAAAAGAAGGAAATAATAATAATAATAATAATAATAATAGATTAAAGGATTAACCCAAAGGAGACTATTTATTGTTTTCCTCAATGAACCTTTTGACAAAGTCCGGTAAGATACTCCCGAAATATTCTTGGGTGAAGATCATAAATACTGCCAGCTCATTTTTGCGAAATCCTCCAATCCAGTAATTTTTTGCACGAAGGATTAATTCATTAATTGCACCTGTTTTTAGCTGAATACCCAACCGCTTAATGAAAGAGAAGAGCATTGACCCAAAGGATTCAAAATCCTTCACATCAAATTCAGAAGGGATATCGGATGCCAAAATCTTGTCTTCTTCCAAATCAAAGACCACAGCACCAATTACATTGTCATCGCTGGCAGCCTCTACAAAATATTCGGTTATGAATTCTTTGTGGGTTTTTTTCAGCATTTGATTAATTTCTGTGGTGATGTTTTCATAATCATGCTTAAAATCGGAAAAACTCCCGAGATCACCGCACCATTGGGTTATCTTTTCCCTTCCGTATTTATCGAGAAATACCCTTCCCAGCCTTTCGGCGGTGATTTGATATACCTTTGCCTCTAAATTATCCTTCGGAATACCTTCAATCACCGAAAGAAGGGGTTTATTCACAGAATAAAAAAATGTGGAGCTATCCATTTCTATTTTATTGATTTTACTTTTATCCAAATTAGTTGCAAATGTCTGAAACGCACTTAAAAATCCACTCAATAAAGATTGGACCTCTTCTATGGTTTGTGGTGATTGAACAAATAGAGGTTGGCCTTCACAAATTATATAAAATGATTTTATCACGGTTTCCACCTTGGAGTTTTATTTTTCTTCAATTTTTTATTTGGATGAACTTATTTTGGATAGGGGCCAACAATTAGTTTTTGTCTTTCAAATTCAATATAGTCACTGTTCCAGTAGGGGTAAATTGACTATAACTTAATTCTGGTTCTTTAGTATCATCTATAATACTACTGGCGGAAGCTATAATCAGGGCTAAGGGACAAATTCCCTTTTTTTGACCCATAACCTCGTGAATCGGATGACACATGCTACATTTCACAATATTAATTTTAATATCTGACCCATTTTCCATTCTAACAGTGGCGGAATCCTCAATAATATTTGCAGCCACAATCACATCCAACCATCTTTGCATAGCCTCAAGAGGTGTTTTAGCATTAAAGACCTCCATAACACTATCATTATCTTCTTTAAGGGTTTTGATGACTTTGATGATTTCGGGAAATACATGAGTTCTGTAACCTCTGGAACCGATTAGATCTATCATAGCGGTTTCATATCCGAAAATTGCTGCATGTA
>CAZEPC010000620.1:0-2498 GCA_964513765.1 uncultured archaeon | reverse complement strand
ATTTAAATCTCTTTATACGATGATCAAAAAGGGGCTCTTCATCATCAATCTCATCTACATCCATATACTCGGTTTTTTCATCTTCTTCTTTGGGCTTGTTGATATCGGATGGGGAGGAATAGATTGATTGATTTTTTTCCTCCTTTTTTCCTTCATCGGATTCCATCTTGCTCTGGATAATACAAATATTCAATGGGATTTTAAGTTATGGCTTTAATATCCTATGGCAATTCCCAACAATATCACAAAAACCAACCCGGAAAGCGCCTTAGAATACTTAAAATTGGGTGAAAAATATAATAAATTATGGAGTTAAAGGAGAAAAGAAAACAATTCGCAATAGGATTTATCATACTATACTTGATATCTATTTCACTCATCTATCATGCTGTGTTCATATTAGATGGAACTCGGGTTAGCCATAAATACTCTGCGCCTATACCCGAAAATCCTTCCGAAGAGATTGTGTATTTTGAATATGAACCATTAATGACCGCCCCAGATAGGGGTAATAAAGTGGCATTCTTATTTGCCGGATACCAAACCCCAGTAGAAATGATGAGCCCCATAATGATGGAGCTCACGAAAACCGGGTATCATGTAATTATGGGGGACTTCAGAGGTGAAGGTCGGAGTGGCGGGGAGCTCTCTATGGATTGGACTAAATTAATCAAGGATTTCGACATCATGTATAATGATGTAAAAAGTAGACACTCCGATTGGAATATGACTCATGTGACCGTGGTAGGACACAGTATGGCGGGATTTGGGGTCCTTCTATTCGGGAATCAACGAGAATATGTTTGGAATACCGTAGCAATCGCTCCTGGGTCCTACCCCGAATATGTTAACTCCACGGATCCTAAAAATATGATGATCATTAACGGGGAGTTTGATCAAGCAATTCCAAATGATAGCACTATTAATCTTTTCAGAAAGGCAGTACCCAACGGGGAACCTGGGATTTTTTATGGAAATCCAAAAAATGGGACGGCGAAGCAATATTTAATCCAAAATATGGGCAGACATGAAACAGAATGTTATAATGATTTTGTCTTGTCTCATGCCATGACATTCATTGAAGTAGGATACGGATATCTCGAGAAAGGTGATATGTATTTAGCTAAACAAGAGCGAAGAATGAATAATACACTCTTTGGCACCATGGTAGGCTTAGTTTCCATCATATTTATGGTATTAGGCATGGAAACATTCCAAGTTAGCAAAAAGAGCAATGAAGATCAGATACAATACAAACTGATTGAAAGGTACCGAAAAATCTATTCCCACTGGAGAAAAGAAATTTCCTCCAAAATAAAGGATCTCAATCTTAAAAAACGGGTAGAAAAACTAACGGGATTAAAAATCGAGCAAAAGGCCAAAAAGGAAAAATCCAAAACCACACTAAATAATACGGAATTATCATCAGCTAAGGAAGAAATGAAGAAACAATCAGATCAAGGTACTTCAGATAAGCAAAAGGAAAAAAAGACCAATCGACAAAGCCCGAAATCGGATGATGAAAAAGAGCCCAGTCTAAAGGTAAGCCTTAGTGAGAAAAAGTTCAGCTATAAAAAATTCCTCCAGAGATGGTTTACCTACCTTCCCCATGGGATTTTAATTTCAGCAATATTGTTTTTGATTGTATTATTTTCCATGAAGAATTTATATGTTCATATCCAGGTAATTCTCATGGGTTATTCCGGATTTATCTCATTGTTTATGATGGGCTCTCTTTATAAATCCGTATACGGAGAACGGCTTAAGATTACGCAGCTCCTTGGCTATTATTGGTTAAAATTAAAGCAAGACCTTTCTTTGTTGGACATATTGAAGGGATGCGTTTATACCGTAGTAACTATGTCAATATTAATTTTAGGAATAGGAAATATCTATCTATTCCCGTTTCCGTTGAACCACAGGGCATATCAGGGGTTTTTCTACTTTCCGTTCTTTTTCCTCATGTACCTCTTTCAAGCCCCAGTATTATTGCATTACCTCACTGACAATCTTAGTCAAAAGTATAAAGGACCTCTCACCATGAATATCCAAAGTAACCCCCTCTTAAAATCCCTTTTTACCACTTTGGTCAGCAAGTTTGGATTAATTTATCTGGTCGGATTCGGATTAATCTTTTTCGACAATTACATGATAAGTATCCTTTTCCTAATTACTTTAGTCGATCTGCTAGTATCATTCCTAATGATTTTAAACTATTATTACAACAAAAGTTATATCGCAGTGATAATTTTTGGGGCATTATTAGCTACATTTGTATATTTGGCATTCTCGGGATACCATAACGGAGTAGAAGCATTATTTGGAGAGAACAGTTTGGCTAAATGGATTGTTTAAAAAATAATAATAATAAAAAATCGATAACTTTCATCTCTTAAGTCTAAAAATCCTAAGATCTGTCTATTTTTTTAATTTTTTTATTTCCTATAATTTTCTTTGTTCGTTTAATTTTTTGTACAAGGACTTATTATTTTCATACA
>CAZEPC010000619.1:0-2508 GCA_964513765.1 uncultured archaeon | reverse complement strand
TCATATCCCGGGGCTTTGATTGCGCCATCCTTGGTGAATTCTCTCTTGGCAACATAGGAATAAACTCGAGAATCACCTAATTTTTCCTTTTCTTCGATTTCTACAAATTTTAAATCATAAACAATCCCTTCATACTCGCTTTTATTGAGCACAGCTAAATCCCTTTTAGATACCTCGAAGATCACTCCGTTAAGATGTTCTTTATCGGAGGCCGGTAAGATTCCATAAAACATGAAATCTTTTATGCGGGCATACCACCCTCGGGTATATCCAAAAAGCCTTGCGACTTGGAGATCATCCCATGTATATCTTTTTTCCATCCCTCGACCATTGATTCCTTCTGGGTAGCACAAGCTTCCGTATCCGAAAATAAACATAATCAACCTTGTCTTTATAATTTCTTTCAAAATTGAAAAAACGGTTTAATTTTTATTTTATTTGAAAAGGGAAAATCCAATCTTAAAATTCTTGAGATTTAAGCCAGTTCACGGTTCGTTCGAATGCCTCTTCTTTTGAAACGATTGGTTCGTATCCAAGCTTTTTTCTGGCTTTTTCTGAACTAAAAATTAAATCTTTACAACATTGGCATACGGAAAATTTAGTAAAAACCCCATTTGGGTTTATTTTTTCTGCAATGGATGCTAAAAAATGGGCTAACTTAAAAGGAATATGGCGTTTAGGTGGTTTTAATCCCAGTTCTCTTAAAAAGGGTTCCATAAATTTGAATATATTTTCTTCCTCATAATCTGTGATTATGAATGCCTCTCCCTCGATATTTGCACCATCCCCCAGCTTTTCCGCCGCTAAAATATGGGCATGTGCGGCGTTCTCGCAATATAAATGTGGAAAAACTGCCTCTCCCTTCCCAACCTTGAGTTTAATCTTATTTTTCGCGATATTAATAAAATTTGGCAAATGATACTTATCTCGTGGCCCGTATAGTCCAACAGGTCTCAAACTGCAAGTCAAGAGTTTGTTCTGGTCTACATTTAAAACTTCTTTTTCCGAAACTATTTTTGTTCGTGCATAGGGGTTTTCAGGTAAGGGGTCGGGATAGGGCAGACTTTCGTCCCCATTGATAATTGGTTCAAGGGGTTCTTTCATCACCACATCAAAAGTACTGGTAAATATGAGCTTCTCCACGTTGTTTTGCATGGCTGCTTTAATCATATTCTTGGTTCCCTCTATGTTAATTTCTTCATATACCGCATCCTTTACGCTTGGATCCCAGACTTGGGCTGCAGTATGAAATATTATATTTACTCCTTCACAAGCTTCAGTGACTTGCTCAAAATTCCGTATATCCCCAATTATAGTCTCAACGGGGAGATTATTAACTTCTTTAATATCAAAAATCCTTACACTATATCCTTTATCCAAGAGCTGTTCTACAATAGAATTACCCAACATACCAGCACCTCCAGTAACTAGACAGAGTGTCTTTTCTACTAACTTTTCTTTACTCATATTGCCAAATCCTCCTTTTTCCTAGATTTTTCTATTTTGAGGGAACTTCTTAAAAAATTCTTGCCTATATTTCTATTAATTCGTATTTTGAGAATAATGAATCTTTCCAGTAGATTTTAATAGCATCCTCCGGGCAAGCCTCAACACATTTCTGACAGTGTGTGCATAATGAGGGATATAATGCGGTTATTTTCCAATATTGGGGATCATATGGGTCTCTCTCTTCAGAACTTTTTTCTTGTGATTGATGCATTAAAAAAATGGCAGGATCACATACTTTCATACATTTAGCACATTCTCTTGGATCTATCTTATTTCCATTGCCGCAGATTGAATAATCTATTTTAATTTTCGTTTTACCCATAACAATCACCTGATTAATTGCTTTTCTTTTTTTTTACTTTTAATATTCATCTTCTAAAGAGGGAATCTTAGCCCTTTGTTTTAACATCAATGCTCCGTGATTACATGCATGGAGACAAACTCCGCAACCATAGCATTTTTTTTGATCGACGGTTACCCGTTTCTGACTTGGGCTATATGTTATGGCCCCAAATTGGCATTTTATGAGGCATTGTTTACATCCTTGGCAGAGATCTGGATCTACTTCCGCCACATATTCTGCTTTAAAGATAGACTGAATCCCAAATTGGGTTCGGGGACGAATACCTGCGCATACCGGATTTTCGCAACTGCATAGATTATTGATATAGGGATAGGGGCCGTACCATATCGTACCAATATATCCTTTCTTATTGTGCTCCTTAAAGCGTTCGATAGCCTCTTCCCGGGTCAATTGAAATTTTTCTTTGACCGGTATATAGCGTGGAAGTTTTTCAATTACATCTGACATAATTCCAAAATTAATACAACATGCCTCTTTTACTCCTTTATGCATCCATCGGCACATACAGTATTTTTCGATGATTGGTTCAACCGCACATGTTTTCAAAATTGCAATGGCATCATCTAAAGGGACAACTTGTCCAAAATGTCCTTTCGGTTCAAAAGGATCGCCGGGCATATCTGTGCTCTGAACCA
>CAZEPC010000618.1:0-2515 GCA_964513765.1 uncultured archaeon | reverse complement strand
ATTTAAAATTCGCTTTAGTTTTTATAAAATCTTTTTTAATGAACATCAAAAAAAAAGAACTTTAAATAAGTCAAAAGCATCATTCATTTAATCATTTAATCATTTATATCCATCAATTTTTTTACAAGCCATCGAAAACTGGAGAATACATTAGTATTCTCGAGAGCGGAAACTAGGTCTACATGAAAATCCATATCGTACTCCTCCAATTTTAGCCAGGATGTAATTTTCTTCTTTTCAAAAGCTTCATTCAAATCAATTTTGTTTCCTAATATTAACACAGGGATTTCATCAGGTGGGCATTGGAAACAATTTTCCCCGAAATAATGAGTCATTACATCATGAAACATTTCACGGGCCTCTTTAATTTGTTCCTCATTAAATGTAACATCAACCACATAGATAATCCCCATAGGGGCACTTAAAACCCTTTTGAAGAGCCTTCTCAGCCTTGTTTGGCCACCAACATCAAAAGCGTTGACTCGATAATTCTCTAATACAACTTTGGTCACCTGAATACCTAAAGTTGGTCGAATAGTGGGATCAAAAGCTTTTTGATTTATCGTATTAAGAAGGGAAGTCTTCCCCACTTTAGACAATCCAATTACGATTATTTCACCTAAAACTCTCTCTGCTAACAGATCATCACAATCTTGGACCAGCCCTTGAAATATTTGCTCAATTTTTTTCTTTTTTTCCCTAATTTCATGGGCCATTTCTCCATTTTCTTCGGGATCATAGAGTGCTAAATATATATCCGGGATGTTTTGGATAATTTCACCGTATTTTTCAAGTAAACCCTTAAATGCCTTTGGATTCTGAATTGGGTCCAATGCAATACTTAACATGAGACGATCTATCCTCCCCCTTCCCCAATCGGAGGGAATTTCAAAATAATAATTGGCTAAAAATACTTCATAATCCTCAGAATAATAATTATATTCAAAAAAACCCTTGTCAATATTGATATCCATAAGATCTGTAATTGTATTTTTTAAATATATGGCTAAATGAGGATGTGACGTGAGAAGAAAACTTGGACCCATTATCTGATCGAAATATGAAAGTATGAGGTGCATTAGCTATTATTTGGGTTTTTCTTAAAATAAAACTTATTAAGTGCTTTTTTCACCACTAAATTGAAAATATAATGCATAGCTATTTAGGACTCGGGCGATAAATATTTTAATATAAAAAGAATATGTAATGAAAAATCATAATCAAAGAGCATTACTAAGAATAAAGATAAAAAGATCCAAATTTTAGAACTTTGGAGAGTATAGAGTATGGACCAAATAACAATCATAACAATTTTCACGCTTATAACCATATCTATCATTATCTTAGTTGATCTATATCTGTATGTTCGATATTCAAAAATTTGTTTCCTTTATTGGGGAATAACCTGGCTTTTCCAATTTATTCAATTTTATATTTCTAGCCGGATTGATTTTTATGAAATCCCCCTTGGATATTTAATTCTATTTCAATTTCTGCTTTTTGGTCAAGGCTTACTTTCGGTATGGGCATTGTATCTTTTTCTCGAATTAAAACCCTCCAAATCCGTCAAATACTTGACATTAGCTTTTCTTTTACTAAGCATTTTAAATGTAGTACTTTTTGAAAAAGAAACAATTGTCCAATTTGGATTGGTACTTACAACCACCTTTAAGGGTATTTTTTATATGTGGTGGGGAATCTTATTTTATCGAAAATACACCGAAATCGGTTTCGGAGCGAAAACTCTTGTTTTCTCCCACATACTCTATGGATTGCACCAAGTGGATTATCCGATATTTTATTTTTTCAATTGGAATTTAGTTTATGGGTATTTTATTGCTGATTTTCTCCAGCTTTTAATCGGAGTTTCCCTATTGATTGTATTTTATGAAAAAATAGAAGAGGATATCAAAGAAATGGAGAAAAACCGCATGATTAATCAGAGAATGGAATCAATTGGGCGTTTGGCAGGTGGGATCGCACATGATTTTAATAATATTCTAACGGGTGTGATGGGGAATATATCTTTAGCCCAAATTTGGTTAGAAAAGAGAATTAACGCAAATATTAAACCTGAATTAAAATCAAAGTTGGTATATTTTTTAAAAGAAGGGAAAAAATCTTGTGATCAGGCAAAAATGCTGTCAAATCAATTGCTCACATTTTCTAAGGGCGGAGAACCAATTAAAACGAAATTAAATGTACTGAAAGTATTAAATGATACCATTAAAAGAGCAGTGAAACCTAAAGATGTACAATTAATCAAAAATATTACCCAAAAGGATCTGATATCAAACATTGATCCCGTTCAAATATCTCAAGTGTTTCAAAATGTTATTCAAAATGCCTATGATGCTTTAGAGGGAAAAGGGGCCTCAAAAAATGGGAAAAAATATAATTTAAATCATAAAAAGAAACAAAATGATAAAAAACAAGCACAAAAAGTCCTTCAAATTAGCGTCGAGACGGTTAGCAGCGAGGAGATTCATCATCTACGGGCATTACATCTTAAAGA
>CAZEPC010000617.1:0-2517 GCA_964513765.1 uncultured archaeon | reverse complement strand
AAAAGGAAGAAAAACGTGACAAAAATAAAGATGCCAAAAAACAAGAAAAAATGAATCGGGCTAATAATTATGTTGTAAACAGGCAACAAAAATCCAAAGGCCAAAAAAAGGATTCTTTTAATGGAAAAATAGGGAGGAAATTTAAATATTGGCTTTTTGATTCCCCTTTAAGACCCCTATTTCTAATTCTTTTTGCGGGTTGGATTGCTTTTCTTATATTTGTTTCCCTTAATGCAAATCGCAGTGTAGAATTTTTCGATGTACTCGGGCAAGAAAATCTCAACTCATCTTATGATTCTAAAATCCCCCTAAGTCGATATTTTTTGGAACCATTTTCTGGGGTTTCATTTATATTGGGACCTGGGTTTGATTGGATCGTTGCATTATTGTTCAGTTTTCTAATTCTAAGGGCTATTTACCATGCAATCAACTTCATTCAAAAGAAAAAAAATAAAGACATTCCTTCTGAGAGTCTCCCAATTAACATGTTTCGTGAATCTGGGACTTTTACTCTGAAATTATCATGGATTATTCTTTTTACAATCATCGGATACTTGGGGATATTATATTGGACTAAAGGCTTTATATCTGTAGCGAATCAGTATAACCCACTTTTACATATATTCGCGGCTCTTTCTGTCCTTCTATTTGTGGGGAGGTATGTTAGAAATCTCTCTTTGGTGAAAAATGGAAAAGCAGAAAAACTACGCCGAAAATTAACAAAAAAGAAAAACCTACTTTTTAAAGGGATTAAGGGATTATTTCATGAAATTTGGTCTTTATTGATAATTATTTGCATAATCGCCTCCTTTCTCATTACTTTAACTACATTGAACCTCCCAACTCAAAGGTTAATCACTGATTTAGAAACAAATGATCAAGGGGAACAAGTGGAATTTTTATATGATTTCCATGTACACACATCGGAATCGGATGGTTTTCTCACACCTCAAAGAAGAGTTGATTGGTATATCGACCAAGGGATTGCGGGGGCAGCGTTTTCCGACCACCATAATATAGATGGATCCTTGGCCGCTATGGATTATGTATCAAGGAAAGATCTCGATTTTCACGTACTCTTATCCCAAGAATTTACTGATGACCCCGAGGGGCTCCATCTGAATGTGTATGGAATCGATGAAGATCTTACTCCTAAGGATTATTTTGGTTCACCTGGACCAAATTTGATGAATTGCGAGGAGATGATTAAATATGTGAAAGAAAATGGAGGATATGTGACAGTAAATCATTACGGAAAAAATTCAACTGCCCCATTTACCTATAATCAGTTAATGGATTGGGGGGTGGATGGGTTTGAAATCCTCAACGATGGTGATATTTATCCCGATGATATCCGGGAATTTTGTTTGGAAAATAACTTGGCGTGCATGGGAGGATCTGATATTCATGGAAATTACGAGTTAAATACATTTGTGAAAATAAAGTTCGAGGATCCTTCAAATCGCTCATTAGATGCGATATTTACCCAATTGAAGAAGAATGAGCATGAAGTGGTACAATTGAAATTATATCAAGATTCTGTGAATGCTGATTTGTGGGGCTTGAGAGATTTCGTGAATTATATGTTGTCCTTGAATTTCGGGCAGTTAATATCCTGGTGGACTTGGACCTTCTTTTTAGTGGGAGGTATCTATATATTTAATGAATATATTAATAATCTCAAAATTGATGCGGAAAATTCTTTCTAATTGGCTGGATAAGATGTTTGAAAACCCACATGATACTTTTTATTAACCCCATCCCGAACCCAAGATTCTTTATTTTCTCACGATCAGCAATTATCGGGTGGCCGAAATACTTGAATGCATGATTCATGACCTTGATAAGTTGGTTCAGCAATTTAGAAGATAAAAACATATAATATGATTTAGTATATATAGAGTATGGCGAGCATTCCAATTGAAAAGGAAGTTGTCGAAGAGTTAATTACATTTAAATTGAATCGAATTGATACATTGATCCAAGATATTCTCAAAAGATGGAATGAAGATTCAACTACTGTTTTTATTGAAAAAGCACGAAATGGAACGTATCAAAATACCGAAAATGACGCCATAGAATTACGGCAACTGCTCCTTGAAGAAAAAAAGCACCAAAATCTCCTTAAAAAGATAAAATAGAGAAGGTTTTCTAAGTTGAATGCTCTTGATAAACTGAAAAATGCAAAAAAGTAATTAATTACTGCTTTTTCTGATGAAATATCCGAGATTTATTTATTAGAAGAAAATTATAGATTAACTCTTGTATTTAGTAATAATGACCGCCTTTTTATTAGATAAATGATTATAGTGAATATTCTTATCAATTCCAATATTATTCTCAACCGAATGAATTTCTCCGTTTTGATAATTTTGATGACCACTGGGCCGTTGAAACAAAACCCCATCATTTAAATATAGGAAATATTAAAATGTGGACTTAAGAAATATAAAAAATGTGGACTTAAGAAATATGAAAATGTGGACTTAAGAACCCCATACTTCTTATGTAAGATCG
>CAZEPC010000616.1:0-2553 GCA_964513765.1 uncultured archaeon | reverse complement strand
CTGACCTTTTCTTGGAGCGTTGCACCAACTTCTTTAAGTTTTTCAGGCGAAGGATACACAATATCTTGGGAACCCTTAACAGCAATCGCCTTAAGATTTTTAGATCCCATTATGGTCCCGGCACCACCTCTTCCAAATTCCCGATACAAACCGCTGGTGATAGTTGCATATTTGGCTTTTTTCTCACCCGAAGGACCAATAAGTGCAATCTGAGCTCTTCCATCATCCTCTATCTCTGTTCGGATCATTCTTTCAGCATCGGGGATTGTTTTTCCCCACACTTTTTCCGCAGATTTTAGCTCAACCTCATCATGAATCCATAAGTATACGGGTTCCTTAGCTTTTCCCTCTATAATTAATCCATCGAATCCCGCAAATTTCAGCTCTGGGCCCCAATGACCTCCACATAAAGAATAAGAATATGTGTTTGTAAGGGGGGATTTAAAGGTAACACACACCTTATTATTTCCAGGTATCAAAGAGCCAGCTAACGGTCCATTCATGAAAATGAGCTTATTCTCTTTAGACAATGGATCAGTTTCGGGATCCACGTGTTTAGAGAGAAAATAAGCCCCTAATCCTCTTCCACCCAAGAATTTTGCAATTAAGTTTTTATCTAAATTTATTTCATAGGTTTTGGATTCATTCAAATTTACAACAAGTATTTTTCCTTGCATTCCACCAATTTTATTTTCATCGTTAGACATATTATTCAGCATCCTCCGTTTTTAGCAATTTGGGTTCATGCTTGTATATTAAATCCTTTTGTTTTTCCATGGCTTGGTCCCTACCAACAAATATAATGGCCTGCTCGGGGCAATGATCGACACAGACCGGATCTCCTCCGCAAAGATCGCAAATCATAATTTTTTTCTCATCTGGCCGTAAAATTGCCTCATCATGAGGACAAGCCTCTACACACAAGCCACAACCAACACAATTTTCAATCTCAATATTTATTGCAGTATTCTTTTCATCTTGAGAAAGTGCATCAAAATTACAAGCCTCAATACAAGGATAATCTGTACATTGATGGCAATAATTTGCGAGATCAATTTGTTTTTCATGATCTCTAATAATTCTGATGTTAGACTTTCTAGGATTTATCACACCGAAATGCTCAATCGAACACCAAATTTCACAGAGTCGGCATCCGATACATTTCTGTGGATCAAAAAAAAGAACATTCTCTCCACTCATACAATACTAAAATTTTCCAAAAAACATAACTTTTATGATGGCAAAATGTATGGCTATACATATCGACTTGACAAAAATCCCTCATTTGTGGGATAAAAAATAATATATGGGGGGATTTATTTTACTCTTCATGAAATTTTCAAGCTGTATAACAAATCCCTCTATGTTTGGGATGCCTCTTGAGAGGATTTTGGAAATTTTTATTGAATATGGATTCAATGCCATTGATATTCCCGGAGATCAAGATCAATATCCAATAAACATACTCAAAAATATCATCCCCTCCTACACAGATAAAATAGAGGTGGCCGAAATTACCTCTATGATGAACCCAGAGAGGGATCTCATCCATCCAAACCAGAAAGTGAGGAGATCAGCAATTAATTACATAAAATATTGTATTGATGTTGCGGCCGAACTGGATGTAAACCTCACCCATATGTGTTTCCTGACTTTTGAAGAAAACTTACACAAATATAAAAATCAAATTGAGGGAAGGCAACATACATATGCAATAGAATGCATAAAGGAATGTGCAAAATATGCCGAGAATTTAGGGGTTAAGCTTCTTATGGAACCCTTATATAATGGGGATATTTCAATCGTAAATACCTCTGAACAAGCAGTCAATTTGTTTTCCGAGGCATTAAATATGGATAAAAATGTATTTATGGAAGGAAACCATAATTACGGGCTCCTTCAAGATATTTTTCACATGCATCATGAAGAGAATAATCTTATAAAGACAATCGAACGCTTTCAGCCAATAACTTATCATATGCATGTGGCAGATCATATTAGAAGCTTAGATTTTACCCAGGAGGATTCAAAATTTGTTAAAGAAGCAATTAAAAAGCTTGAAGGATTGGATTATTTAGGATCCATAAGCTTTGAATCATTCCATAAAGATGTGACCATAAAAACCTTAAGGAAATCACTCAATCAGCTTAAGTCTTTTAGGCAAAAATGTCATCATCCGTAATCTTTTCGTGTTCTTTCTTTTCTTTTTCTTTATCTTTTTGATCTTCTTCATCAACCAAAGAAACTGGTGCATCCGAATCAGATAGATCGTGAAACTCAGCAAGCTTCTTTTTAAAATCATCAAATGATCCTAGCTTCGCCAAGGCTTCATCAATTTCTTCATCTGCCTGGCTTCTTTTGGGTTTTTTCTTTTTGGGTTTTTTAGTTGATTTTATGGATTTGTTACTTTTTAGTTTATCTTTTAGTTTAACATTGAATTCATCTTTGATTGAGGCAGATATTTCCTTATGAGCCCTTTCGGATCGTTTTATCTGCTTTTCCTCGGGTTCGACTTCTTCTTCCTCGGGTTCGACTTCTTCTTCCTCGGGTTCG
>CAZEPC010000615.1:0-2567 GCA_964513765.1 uncultured archaeon | reverse complement strand
AAAACTTCAGTTATATAGGGATGGTAAAAATATGAAAATCAAGCAATCAAAGTTTAAAAATTTGGATTTACTCGTGTTAACTCCATATGGAATGTCTAAAATAGAATATTTTATTAATGAATTTGATATAGAGAGTGCGTGTGTGTCTTCAAAAAGGGTTTTTTTAACACCAACTTTTTTGGAAAAGTTTTTTTATTATTTAGCGGAGCAACAAAGAAAAGAAGTTGTTAGGGAATGGACAGCTACACATGTTGAGGCCCATCTTATTGAAAATCTTTCTAAAAAATTAAGAAAAAGATTGGAAGATGCTCAAGAAAAAGCGCTGGTTTATATTTCTGATGTCAATAACCAGGAAAAAAAGGAAAGGGAGATCTTGCTTTGGTTTCCTGAATATATTATTGAATAAATTGGGGGTTATTCGACAAAAAATGCCCCAAAAAATGACGATAAAAGGCGATTTTTCACGACGCCAATTGTGTAACCGCCGCATGCAATGAGACGATGTTCCCATCACTTCACAGTAACAATAAGAAACCATCTTTAAAGATACGGTGTTTGAATTCACCCGGCTCTTGATGGAACTATGGCCGATGAGCCATGAAGTATGTTGCCCATCGCCGATCAAATTCCCGCGCTTCTTAAGAATCCCATTAATCCCCTCGTTCTGTCCCCTAATTCCATAAATGAGATGCCATTCAATAGTACCGCGCATTATCTTTAACAGTGCCCTTTTCTTTTCCGATGCGGTCCCTTGACCCCGTATTTCACGGCGGACCCGAACTACTTTTTTTCGCAGGCGCCTCTCCTTTGCCCTCTCTGCTTTTGTCAAACCCCTGCGTCGTGCTCTTGCCGCGAACTTTCGCAGAATTTTGTTCATCTTCTTTTCTTTGTCGATCCGCGAAAGCCCGGAGCTTTTTTTTTGGCAAATAGATCGGTCAATTCAACAATACATTCTTTTCTCTCTGATTTCGAAAGCCCTTTCTTGAGCGCTGTCTTGGAAGGCTCCGATAAATCCGCGACACTTTTCTTAAGTTTCTTTAACAACGCCGACCGCCGAGGATTCAAGTCGACGAAAGGAACAGCATCAGCTTGCTCAATTTCGTCGATAATGGCGTTGGTGTTGTAAGCAGCATCCGCCGTGCAAGCCCATACACACTGACCCGAACTTTTAGCCAACGAAACAATGGGCTCAAAAGTGTCGGGAAATAAGGTCGAATCCGATACGCGCCCGCTCTCGGTAATGGCCGTTACGGGAATACAGCGGGTTCCCGCACCCACGGAACTCTTGTGTCCAAAAAAAGTCCCGCGGGATCCCTTGCCTTGGGATCCCGTTTTGTCCCGCTTGTCAACCGGAACATTCGTTGAATCGACAGAAACTACCGTTAAGTCAATTATCCCTTGCTTTGCTAACATTTCGTTGATTTTAGTCTCAAACCGCTCAAGATAATAATCCACGATCTGAAAGTTATACACGAACTTTTTTCTCCCCGGTGCTCCCTTGACAAAACCGAGCCTTCCCGCCAGTTTAAACCGTAAAAATCCACCATCCAATTCCCCTTGCTTAATATCGCCAATGAATTCCTCGTTTGAGGTGTACTCTTTTGCTTTCATGTAGATCCTGGCATTCAAAAAGGGAATGAGCTTTCCCCTTTCGTGAGCTTTAAGGTCTGGAAAGATCTCGGAAGGAGGAACAATTCCGATGAACATCTCCGGAAACGGAGTGACTTTTATCCGTGTATTCTTTATTAATTTTTTGTATTGATTCCGAGCCGTGTTCCCGACAGAAACATAGAAAAAGTCCTGAAATTTGCTCACTATGTCGTTAATCTCGTTTGCATATAGGGACCTTACCTCTTTCATCCGAACGCTGCACGTACTATTCCCGGGAAATGTGTTAGCCTCTTTTAGCATATATTTTTTGATCAGTTCAGCAGCGTCCGATGAGAGAACAGTGTAAGCTGAATTCCGAACTAAGCCGAAGAATATTTGGAAGATGGTCAAAATAATATATTGAAATGCCCGCGTCTCGTCAAAGTTACGCGCCTTTGTCCCAAAATATTTTTTGTGGATCTCGTTTATTGGCTCACTAAATCTTTTAAGTCCCTTTACGAAAACTTCTTGGTGATCCCGCTTGAAGTAGAACTTTTTTTGGGGAGTATTCATGGTTTCTTGATGAAAAAAAGATTAGCTCGAATATAAAACTAACTTTCCATAATAGTAAATATTGTCGAATAACCCCCGAATAAATTTTTAAAAAAATTTGGATTTTCCCGACAAAAAGCCAGGACTGAGGTCCTTGGTCTTGTGTGGCGGGGAATTTTTTGAAAATTAGACCATATAAATCTTGAACAAATTCAAAAAACATTAAAAAACTTAATTTAGTGCGTGAAACCCGCAAACGAGCGTAATCCGAAAGAAAATCGGAGGAATATGCCCTTACGAACCTGGGTTCAGAAAATTTTTAAAAGTTTAAAAAAAAATCACTAAGTGAGTTTACTTAAATGCGGACAAAAATCCGACATTTTTCCTTTTGTAAAAATCCATCAGAATTTCATAAAATTTGCACT
>CAZEPC010000614.1:0-2596 GCA_964513765.1 uncultured archaeon | reverse complement strand
TAATTAGTGTCAAGAGAAATTTAGATCAGAATTTCAAACGAAAATCATTATTAAAAATAAGCAAGATACCCATGTTTTGCAAATCCAATAAGAACGGCTTTTTTGCGGAAAATGGACACATTAAGGAGTTATTTTTCTATGGACTAGATGGGTTCGATTGGGGTGCGTTAGATGAGCGTATCAGTAAATATCTGACACATGTTGAGTTTATTGACCTTTCGAAATGCGGACTTACCGAGATTCCACAATTTATCTTCCACCTTCCCAATCTCAAGGAAATCGATTTAAGTTTTAATCAGATTCGGAAGATTCCCCCCGCAATCAAAAACCTCAAAGGACTGAGAAAAATAAACCTCGAGTATAATTCTATTACGGAGATCGATCCAGAATTCGGAAATTTGAAAGAATTGATCATCCTAAAGATAAATGAGAATCACTCGTTAAAAAAGATCCCAGAATGCATATTGGAATTAGAGTCATTGCAGGTGTTGGAAATGGGCTTTTGTAATATTCAAGAAGTCCCCCGCGATCTCCATAGGCTCAAAAATTTACTTTCTCTCGCCTTAGATCATAACTCCATTTCCTCTCTGCCCTCGGGGTTCAATAGAATGTGTGAGCTTCAATTTTTAGATATTTCTCATAATCTTATCAATAGGTTTCCCAGAATTGTGTGGAAAATGGCCCAATATGAATCAAAGGATGTCTTCTTCGATAAAGACCAGGCAAAAACAAAGATAAGAACATCTTTATGATTGATTCGGAAGATTTTTATCCTGAATCTTGTTGTCCTTGTCCTTTAACGCCAGCTTTTTCAATGTTTTTACCCCAGATAGAGGATTTATGTTCCTTATTTGGTTTCCCGAAAAGACATCAATTTTTGTCTGAGGGTGATTAAAAATTACAATAGCGGGAAAAATCTCTGTCAAATAGACCACCAATTCCCGAATGAAATTCAGTGCAGAGTATTGATCCTCAATGTCTGAAACTGTTTTTTTTTATTGCATCAATGGTTAGATACATCTTATCTCTTGGGGAAAATTGTTTCCTATTTTCTTCAAAAGGTTGTGATGTCTTATACAAATGTTGCATTTGCAATATGCAGTTCAGAACCAGCCGCTCGAGGTTGTGAGGATTTCCGAGGGTGGGGAGAATCTTAATTCGCCAAGTGTTGTGGCATTCCAGTGTGGACAAATTACGAAGAGTTTCGATCCAGTCGGGAATTTCGAGGTCATTGATTTTTGCTAGAGACAAGTGCTCCAAAATGATCTTCCGATAATTCAGACTCTCTTTGACGAGATCTTCGACGTGACACATCGATCGATACTTTTTTTACCCATCATTTGATGTATTAATATGTGAAATATATTTTTGATGCAAATACTTTGATCTACCTTGCCAAAGCTGGTTTATTAAATTTCATTAAAAAGTACTTTGTGAATGATATAAACATTGATACCCACGTCTACAATGAATCTGTTGTAAATGCGCCCGAAGACAAAGAAGATTCAAGAATCATTAAAGAATTCTTGGCGGAAAATGAGATTCCAATTATACCCACGCAGATTGACAAAGCTTTGAAGATTTTTTATGATGCCGGTGAGGCGAGTTGTTACGAACTCGCAGGGAAAAGTGACATTGTTGTCACAAACGATAGAAAAGCAATGACAAGGTTAAAAAAAATGAATAGAGATGTTGTTACACTTGACGATTTAATACTAAAGCAATATTCAAATCATTATTTGAATAAAGAAACGGCACGCATTTATTTAGAAAAGCTTAAAAAAGTCCACGCGATAACACCTTCTCAATTACTTTTTTATTATCGCAAAATGTTTCAGGAACGTGTTTAAAATGTCAAAACTAATTAGTATACGACTTGAGGAAAAGGAAATAGAAGAATTGAACGAAGCTGCGGAATTAGAGAATCTCGATCGTTCCACGCTTTTAAGAAAAATGATTAAAGAAAAAGTCAAAGAAATACGGATGGGAAAAATGGCAAGTGCGTACCACAATTCCACCATGTCGCTTCAAGAAGCAGCAACCGCCGCAAAAGTTAGTCTCTATGAAATGATGGATTATGTCGAACAACGCGAAATATACCCTAAAGAAATGTCAGATGAGGAAATGGAAGAACACTTCAGCTACGCTCAAGAAGTTCTTAGAAGAAAAGATCCAAAATCAGATTAGAACAATAAAACTCATCGAACGGCATTTTCGATCGTATTCTGCAAGACCTGGGCAACAACGTCTTGAATGTCCCTTTATTCGCGCGGACATCGATTGGCTCCACTCTCTCTTAGATTACCTTTTCGAAGTGGTTCAATTTCCTTCTGGGATTCAATTTCCTTCTGGGATTCTGAAATATGATACATTGGTCCCATTTCGGTCTGTTCCACGTTTATCATTTTTTTCCTCAACAATTCTCTTAGTTTAAAATCCAAGTACTTCTTATCATTTTTGTTATCAATTCGTAAAATTTCCTCCAAAACTTTTTGGGTGAGTCCGCCATGCCCTTGGAGCGCACTAATAATATCTTTTTTACCGGGCAATATGCCTTTCATTCTTGGCAACATTTTCTTTTTGGTTTTTGTTATTT
>CAZEPC010000613.1:1457-2597 GCA_964513765.1 uncultured archaeon | reverse complement strand
CTTAATATTTTTTTGTGGTAAGAATTTACTTTTTTTTAGGATTCCATAAACATTCTCAGGGTTTATATCCTCTAAATTTGAGATAATTTGGAGTTTAGATCGCTCTAAATTTCTAATATCTATTTTCTTTACTCTTTGTAAATCCATGTTGAAAAAATACCAAGCCTTACTATAATTATATCCTTTGGCGGTTTTTATCAACTCTAAGGGTGATTTAAGCCAACATTCTGCCAAATCACTTAGATAACAAGTTGGGGTATCTATTTTATGTAATATCCAATAAAGTATTGCATGATGGCCACTTCTTTTGATTCCATTGATGATAATTTGGTTTCTATATGTCATCTCAAAATTCCTATAAAATAGAATTATTTAATATCTTTTAAGTTTTAAAAACAAATAATTCTAAAAAGTCTTGTCAAAATGTTGAATTTTTTATTATATAGATAGTTAAAATATCCTTCTTAGGAATTTTAGTCTCTCTTTACAGGCCAATACAATACAATCATACTCTCCTTGAATGCGATTAACCAATGACAAATTTTGTAATTTTCTTAAAAATTTTGATGTATTTTAATTCGAAAGGTTAAATTCCCTCTGTCCTCCTTTTTTTATTTCCTCTTTCTTTCTCATTTAGCACAGTACCTCAAGCAAGGGACAATTCAATATCTGGCAATATAAAAATCCTGATTGGAATTGATGTTCTATCGTAATTTCTAACAATAATTCGGGATGATTTTGGATCAAAAAGAATGCCCGCAAGTTTTTTTCCATATCTTCACGGGTTCTAGATCCCGACAAAATGAGATGAGACGAAATCACATTATTTTTATTCTCGTCGGGTAAGAAGTAGTCATTTCTAACCACCCCTCCCCTTGGAACGCATCGTGAAGGTTTCCCTTCAATACGCTCGAGCCAATTGAATCATAACTGTCGCCAGTCCGTCTCTCATCTCGTAAATGAAAATCATCAAGGCGGAAATAAAGATAAAATCTACGTAAAATTGGGTTTCTTCTTCCAAGTCGTTAATAAATCAGGATTCATTGCAGACATCCCACCAACTTTCCAAAGATATTTTCGTCTCTTAATATCTGAAAACCAAATCAAATTCCAAAATTCCCCTCTAAGTCTCCATTTATT
>CAZEPC010000613.1:0-1357 GCA_964513765.1 uncultured archaeon | reverse complement strand
TACTTTCACATAACTATGTGGATATTGAATAAAGTGAAATCCAAGAAAATCAAATCCTTCAGAACGTTTGACAATTGTTGTCTTTTGTTCATTAAATCGGAGCCCATTCGTATTGAAGTATTTCTTCATTAGAGCTTGAATGCGCACTAATATTTCCTTGGATTCTGAGATAACCACAAAGTCATCGGCAAATCTAATGGTTGTTATTTTCCGTCTAATGTCATTTGGAGCTAAGTTTGGATGAGAGTTAAAAATATGATCAAATCCATTAAGTGCCACATTAGCAAGAAGGGGTGAAATTACCCCACCTTGAGGGGTACCTTTAAGTGGTGTTCGGCAAACATTATCCTCAACAATTTTAGATGTAAGCCACTTCGAAATAATACATTGAAATCGTGGTTGAAAGTGCTTTAAAATCATCGAGTGTTCAATATTGTCGAAAAATCCTTTTAAATCTGCATCCAGAACGTATTTTTCCTTGTAACCATGCAAGTTCCGTTTTATAAGTTCTACAGCGTCTTGAGTGTTACGTTGAGGGCGAAATCCAAATGAATTTCCATGGAATTTATATTCAAATTCAGGTTCTAAAATTAATTTGTATAACATTTGGACACATCGATCAAAGATGCTTGGTATGCCTAAAGGTCGTTTTCCTCCATTAGGTTTAGGTATATATACCCGTTTAATTGGTAAGGGTTTGTATTTATTTGGTTGAAAATGTTTCAAATCGTTTAATAATTCGTAACGATCTCGTATTGAGGAGCAAATCTTACCGTCGATTCCAGCAGTATGTTTTCCACGATTCACTGAAGTTACTTGTCTTACAGCAAAAAGCTGGAAATAGTATGATTTCCGGGCAAGCTTTTGTAGATTCTTTAATTTCTTACATTCTTTATTCTTGATTGCGAGAAAGATTTTCCCTTGAATCCTATGTACGTATGATTCGACCTTGTTCCAATTAATGTGTTTCCATTTATCTTCTAATTCCGAATCTGTACGTTCTATACTCAGTTCAATATTGTGTACCAATATTGCTTAACCTCCGTATTTCTTTGATATTTTTCAAGTTGAATCCTTCCATTGACCAGTTGAAAGTCTGCTTGGTTTCCCAATGGGTATTTCTATCTAATTATTCTTCTTTTGTCAGTTTTATTCACGAAACTTCACAATGTAGCCCTGTTTAATCATTGCTTTTCGCCATTCTCCAGATGAATTATTTTACAGATAGACCTATCCCCACCATTATAGTGAGACATTCGCTTTTTTCAACATCCTATACCCTCTTGACCATCACATTCTGTTACCTTTAGGATACCACTGCAGAGTTGGGCAACTCGTTCCAATGGGGTAAATAGGG
>CAZEPC010000612.1:0-2601 GCA_964513765.1 uncultured archaeon | reverse complement strand
AGTAAATCAAGACTTCAAGCATCCCAATTGTTTTTATTGGTATTTTTTGTGATGTATATTAATTTAATTTATACAAGGAATCAATTATTCCTCAGATTTACTCCCTTAGAGCAAGCCAAAAAAGGTTACTTGATATTGGCATCTCGTGGGATGGCATTAGGTGCCGTTATACCAGAGATACTGAACATGCTCCTAACTATATTCATATTTTATATACTTACAATTATATACATGAAATATTTCAAAAAAGAATTTGTTTAAAGGTACGATGATTAAAAAAGAAGGACTTACATCTTTTTTCAAAAGAAGTTATAAATAAATTACCAAATTCAACCGAGGTTCCAAAAATGAGCAATAAAAAACAGAAAAACAAACATTCAAACCAAGGCAAATCTCAAAAGGGGAAAGATAAAGATCATGATAAAATGGGTAAGTTTTTTTATACACATATAACACTCCCCTTGAAGCGATATATCGGTTTGGTTGAAAAAGAAATGCGAACTCTTTTTAATGATAAAGCCATGATGCTCATTACCTATGCCATACCGATTGTAATTATCATGATTTTAACTATGGGGATAACCACCGAATGGTTGTCAAATGAAGAAGGGGAAGGCGGGTTAAATATTGAAGAGGCGGGTGAAAATCAAGCAGTGCCTGTTATTGGGATCATGGATATGGATGATAGTGAGGGATTCCAAAATAGAGATCTTTCTGAAGAATTTTATAACTATTTTAAAGAAGCTGAGTTGAGTGGAGGATGTGAATTATATGAATCTAATAATCAAAGTGAGATGGAACTTATGCTTGGGGAAGGAGATCTCAACGGATTAATCATAATACCCGATCTTTTTGAATTTAATTTATCAATTCATTTACCAGTTTTAATTCCCTTTGTTATTGATGCAATCGATTTCAATATGTTGCAATCAACACAGTTGATCGTAAATACTGTAATCGATGCATTCAGGGAGGATAATGGTTTTAAAGGAGTGTTTAAGATAGATACTACAAATGTTAACCTTCCGGAGGGAAGGTCTCAAACATTCTTTGCGGCTGCCCCTTATCTTATACCCTTAGTCTTATTTGGAATTGGGGCCTTAATATCCACTCAATCAATTGTAAGTGATGTGCCTAAAGATAGAATGGTTTTAACTCCAACCAATAAATATGAAATGATGGCGGCCAAAGTCACGGGCAATTTTCTGGTGATGTCGACCGTTTCTCTTATTATTTTGATAACAAGTGCTGCTGTGGGTTTGGATATTAAGGTATCTTGGTTTATATATTATCTATGTATGGAGGCTATCGTGCTTAACGGTGTTTTATTTGGGGTAAGTCTTTCAGCTATATCGAAAACCCCGCTTGCCGCATTTCAATATTTTATATTTATATTTCTGTTCATGGCCATAGCTGTACTATTTATTGGAGATCAAGAGATTTTGAATTTAATTCCCCTTTATAATGGTGGAGAGTTAGTTATGAATGTTGTATTAAGAGGCCAATCTTTATGGTCAGTCCGTCGTGCTTTACGAAATATGTTACTTGAATCACTTGCTTTATACGTTTTTGCATTTATCGTATTTAAGAGACAAAAAACAATGTTATAAAAAAATTAGAATAATAAAAGAAACTAAGCAATATAAAAAATTATAAAGAGATAGAATCTAAAAATGATGAATGATTTCCGAGATTTGGTAAATAAAGAAGATAAAATTGCAGAGGAGAGCATTTTTGGAAATAGTACTTCACAATTCAGACAATTGATCTCTTGGTTAAAAGAGAGGCAAGCCTTTGAATTATTTGCCAAAATAACTGGTACTTGGCAAGATACAAATGAATTCTTTAAAGGGAAAGGAAAAGTTCTAAAAAAATTTGATGGAACCATTTTTTCAAAAAAATTGTATTTACTTCTCAATGAGGGCAATATTGGGAAAGATAACATTTTGATTGGAAGAAGAATCATAGAAATAGAACCTAAAGAGCCTATTAATACTCTCCAATATATAAAAAGTTTAGAAAAAAGAATGAAATATCGAAAAACCGATAAAGATGTTTTTGAAAAATTAAAACCCAATACTTTTGTCTTGGAAAATTCCTTGGTAAAAGATTCAGAAAACCAAATCTTCTTTAGAAATCAAGATTATAACAGAGCAATCAGTTGGATATCTTCATATGTTAATAAATACGAAATCACTTGCCATATTGAAGGAATATTAGTAGGTAAAGAAAAACAAATTCCTTGTATAATTACCGGTACAATTAAACAAATTAGAGATGAGGAGATTTTTGTTCAATTATGGGATGCCTTCAATCCATTAGATCCCTTGGACGATAATGTAAAGGAATATCTGAGTAGAGAATGGGTTATTCAAGTATCTCAATCTGGATTGAATAAAGTATATCCAAAATATATGCTTTTTGAATTGGGAGAAGAACTTACCCTCACGAAAAAGATTCTGAGTGTAAATGATGTAAAGGTTACACTCGGTGGAAGAGTTATTATTCATGACGTTAATTTTGAGATAAATAAAGGAGAGATTCTTGGGATAATTGGGGAGTCAGGAGCTGGAAAGTCGACCACTCTCAAAGCAATTTTAG
>CAZEPC010000611.1:0-2604 GCA_964513765.1 uncultured archaeon | reverse complement strand
AAAAAGATGAGAAAAAAGATGGCCAATAGTGAAAATAAAAATGACAATAAAGATGAGAAAAACAAGCAAAAAACATCAGATAAAAAAAAGGATAAATTAATTGCAAAATATTATTTTGAGGGAGAGCTGGAATTAAAATCCCCCTTAAGTTTGGGATCTGGGAAGGAAGAATTTTCAGATTGCGATCTTTTAAGAGACGGAGGAGGACAAGTCATTATTCCAGGTTCATCCCTAGCAGGAATTTCGAGAACATTTGTACAAAGGCACTTTAGATTTAAACACCAAGATAATCGGAGAAAAATACAGAATATCATCACGATGCTCTTTGGTAATCCCTATCAAAAAAGCAAATATAATCAATCTCAAGCAAATGATGAGGAAACGAAGAGAGGAGAGCTTACTTTAAATAAAGAAAGTAGCATCATATTTTATGATTTACCAGTTTTGCTTGAAAAAAAGAAGGAAATAGATAATTTAACGAAGAAAAGACACGGTATAAAAATGAATTATCTTTATCGGACCGCCAAGGATAAAGCCAAATATGATTATGAAATACTGCAGAGCGGAAACAGCTTTCATTTCAAACTGGAGGCAAACATGTGGGATTTTCAAAAAGATTATCAAGACAAATTGGAATTAATGCTTTTCAAGATTATCGAAGCGTTCCAAAATGGAGAAATGAGAATTGGGGCTAAAACTACAAGGGGATTGGGAAAATGTAGATTAAAAAATCTCAAATGGAAAAGGTTCGACCTCTCGGAGGAAAATCAAATCAAAGCTTGGTTAAATTCCAATTGGCAAGTCTTTGAACTGGACAATGAAGAGGACAAAGATAATGAAAAAGACTTTAGCGAATATCTCGAGAAATTGCAGGACAAAAATACTTCAGATGATCCTTCTAATAAGAATAAATTAGAATTTACTCAACCCGACAGATTTCAAATAAATGCAGAGTTTGATATTCCGTATTCCATATTAATAAAAGAGAACAACCCAATTTCGGGGGATGCAGATGCAAGCCACATTATAGATAATGGGCAATGTGTTATCCCTGGAACTTCATGGAACGGGGCACTTCGCAATGCCATATTCCAGATTTTACGGAGCTTGGAGATTGAACTAAATGAAAGAAGAAATTACAAGAATTCGAGGAACCAAAAAGGATTTGGGCAAGATTCAGCAATGTTAGAAGATCTCTTTGGTTTCGTAGAGGAGGGGCATAAAGAAGGACCCAATCGAGAAAAGAATTCCTCTAAATCAAGGGTCTTAATTGAGGAGAGTAAAATAGAGAACAGCCATAAAATTGAATATACACATAACAAGGTTGATAGATTTACGGGAGGAGTTGTCCAGCATGCATTATTTACCGATGAAGCAAGTTATGGGGGCAAAACAACCTTATCAATTCAAATTGAACCCAATAATGACGGTAAAATTAAAGATTATGAAATTGGGATGGTTCTCCTCGGAATTGAAGAAATTTTTCACGGATTTCAACCTGTGGGCGGGACAGTAGGCATAGGAAGAGGGATTATGAAGGGGAAAGAACTAACATATTGGAAAAACGGCGAGAAAATAAAGGATTTTAACAAACAGAGGTATTTTAATGCATTTCTGAATGAGATTCTTGACCGTGTAGATGAGAATGGAGAAGGGCAATAATACATAGATTATATTGATAATATTGATAGATTGACAGACATAAAACATCATTATATAATTATGTATGACATAAAGACAAAAGAAAGAACCCATAAATTAATATAATTTTCACAAAAGAATTTGAGAAAAAATTGTTTAATTACAAAAAATCATAGACATACGAAATAGAAATACTCGAAAATAAAGAAAAATATTTAGAAGATTGAAGAGAAGAAAAAAATGGCTCAAAGTAAGCAAATAAACAGAAATAAGATAGAGGAAAACTGGGAATGGCAATCAATTGGATTTACCTTTAGAGAATTAAAAATTGAGAATCAACCGCCTAAAGATGTCCAAGACCTAACCAAGAATTTCCTCCATATGGAAAATGATGAAGGGCAACAATATCCAACATATTTTATTTTATACCATCATCATAAAGTAGAAATGGGAAAGTATAATTCAAAATTAAGTCAGGAAAACAAACAGAAAATCGAAAACATCATATTAAAAAATAAATTCTTAGAGGAAGCAAGATTATTTAACGAACAAGGGGAAATTCTGATTAGACTAAAGGGCGATGAAGTATTCTGGCGAATGAGAATGGATTTCAAAAATAAATCCATCTCCGAAATTAAAGCAAATCTGCTTCAAAAAAAAGAAGACCCCGGAATTAAAATCATTGAAAATCCATTTTCGGGGGAAAAAAAAGCAAGAGCTAACGAAAAGAACGGAGATAAGGAAAAAGAAAATAAGGAAAGAAGAGGCAAGGATGGGGCGGTGCAAACCGAATCACTCTGGACGCGGACCAACATATACGAGGAGACTCATCTTATTCAAGGAAATGAAATAAGAAAAAAACCGCCTGCACTTATTGACGGTCTAAGGGGGAGTAAGATTGGATTACTTTTACCGGATGGACTGGAGATAAATGAAAAAAAGGATTTACCTCTTAAATATAAG
>CAZEPC010000610.1:0-2609 GCA_964513765.1 uncultured archaeon | reverse complement strand
ATATCCTGGAATTGCTAAACCTCCTTCAACTCCTCCGCCCAGCCCAATTTCTGGATCATGGACAAGTTCTCCTTCGAATCGTTCATACGCGATATAAGCCATTTGGTTGCCTTGACTCTCTCCTGCCGTGACACCGACACTTACGTTTCCGTTTTGTGCTTGTGCTGCGACTTGGGAGCTAAAGTGGGCGTTCTCTCCGAAATTTACCTGTTTCGATTCGTTTTGGATCTGGTTTTGGTTTTGTTCCTGGGCTTGTACTTGCTCTTGAACTTCAGTTCCTTGCCTATCCGCGATAAGATGAAAGCCTAACACGAGCATGGCATTTTCATCCTCAATTGAAAATTCGTATCCGGAAATCTTAATGTCAAATTTTAAGCTGGCATTTTCGCCCAAATGGTTCAGGAACTGAACAGAAAACGGACCTCCTTCGCTAGAAATGTTAAAATGCGTCTTTCCATCGCTCGTATTCTCAATGTCGCTAAAACTCCAAGACATGGAAGGGAGTGCTTCTGTGGTGGCTGCAACTCTTGTATCATTGTCTTTATTGTATTCTCCATTTCCATCCTCATCAACTACTTCAAAAAGTTGAATGAACTTCACATCGTACTTGGTATCTTCGTCTGCCGGATCCCAAAATGAAAACATTGGAACATTTTGGTTACCGGTTACCTTGATAGCAATATTGTCGTTTTCTACGCTAATATTCTCGCTTCCATCCATATCTTCCGTTCCTTGAGCAGATACGGTGGCAAAGGATACCAGCAATAGAATTCCGACAATTGCACTTGAGATTGATTTTTTCACACTTCTCAACTCTATCTATATAATCTTAATCCTCCCTATAAAAGCAATGAAGTATACTTTTCTCCAAGTGTGATAGAATTATTTTCAAGAGAATTGAGGTGAAATTTGCTAAGTCATAAGTATTATTATAAAGATGATTCTAATTTAAATTGTGGTTATGGAATTTGTTTAACGTCCCCAAAAAATGAATTTGTATTTTATAGGACTCAAATTTCTTGGAATTGAAGTCGGGTTTTTAGGTGAGATGAAAAATGAAAAACAAAGATGAAGAAATGGCCAAGGAAAGGATGGCGGCGTGGTGGGATCATGAGATCATTGATCGACCGGTGATTGCCTATTCTTACCGCAAATTTAATTTGAAAAAGTCGGCCGATTTTGATAGATGGTACTTGGCCAAGAATCTCGATGATTTTTCCTTTCAGCATCGCACATTTATGAACCATGTGCAAAACCGTTATTACGGTGGGGAGCAATTTCCGATGTTTTGGCCAAATTACGGTCCGGGAATCATGGCTGCTGTATTGGGCATCACACCCAAATTCCAAAACGGGACCATGTGGTTTGATAGGCCTACGGATATTAAGGAAATTGTTGAGGTGTTGGAGGCGGCTAAGATCAACCAAAATAATCCGTGGTACGTTCGTCTATGCAAGGTGACCAAATATTTTGTGGAGAGGAGTAAGGGTCTCTATTCCGTAGGTGTGAGCGATCTGGGCGGCATTTTAGATATTTTGTCCTCCTTTCTCGGACCAAAGGACCTCATCGTGAATATGCGGCGCAATCCTGACATTGTCGACACATGCAGATCCATCATCTTGGAAAAGACCTTGAAAGTATATGATGATCTCCAAGCCATTATTGATGGTGCTAATTTAGGGTGCAATGCGTGGCTGAATGTGTGGTGTCCGAAACATTGGTATCCTATTCAATGCGATTTTAGCGCAATGCTTTCCCCGAAATGGTTTCGCAGATTCGTATTGCCCGACATTGTCACACAAGCAGAACACATGGATTATTCTATATACCATTTGGATGGACCGAATCAGCTCCCGTATGTGGATGATCTGATCGCAGAGCCCTCGATTACGGGGATTCAATGGGTTCCGGGAATCGGAGAACCCTCAATGGAATCGGATAAATGGCTCCCTCTTTACCATAAGATTCAAGAAGCGGGGAAGAATCTTGTCATTGCCAGCTCTCCTTTCGGCGTTGCACGTCTCTATGATCAATTGGATCCCGAGGGGTTGTACGTGCAGACTCTTTGCGGCTCTAGAATTGATGCAAAAATATTTCTTCCAAAATTTATTAAGGGTTGGGGAAATTTCTTCAAAAAGTTCCGCTTCAAAAGCGCCGAGAATATGACGGTCGTGAAGAGCAAGTCGCGGTTAAAACTATTTAATCGATTTACCTAGATCAATCCAAATCAAATGTGGTTTGCCGTCCAGATACTCTGTTCTATTAATCTCTCGTGGCTGGTGCAAAGGAAAATCTTCATATTCTTTGGTTGGGAATTCTTTTCCTACTACCCTAATCCTCTCTTTGCCGCAACCAATACAAGGATTAATTCGCAGATCTCCTTAACCATCCTCTTTTCTTTATTCTGATCCACTAAACCTTTGAGCATCATCTAAATAAGAAATGAAATGGTGTTATCTTTAAATAGATGTGTTTATTTAGTGATAGTATGAGCACTTTCACATATATTGCGATTTTTGCCGTACTTTCTGCCATTATAAACGGATTTGGTATCTTGGCGATTGCCAAAGAGAGAAAATGGGTAAAAAAAGTGAGGGATAAGGCCATCT
>CAZEPC010000609.1:0-2623 GCA_964513765.1 uncultured archaeon | reverse complement strand
AAAGTCGTGAAGTAAAGGACTATTATGGTTTCTTAGAAATTGACACCATAGTCGCAGAATCTGGATCCTACTATACAACATTCTAAATACTCTATTATTAGAATGTCGGGTTTTTTTATTATTTTTTATTTATTTACTTATTTCATTATTATTTTAACCCTATTAATATAATTAATATATATGAAGATTATGGAGGAGGCTCTTGAAAAATTAAAAGAGTTTGGGAAAGAACAAAAATCCCAGATTATAAAGTATCAAAAAAAATACCTCCCTTGGGAACTAATATTTCTTTCTGAAATCCACCATATTAAGAAAAATCCAGATAAGGATAAGGACAAATGATGAAGGAAGTTATAAAACAATTAGACAAAATTGGTAAAAAACAAAAAGCCCAGTTCAAAAAATACCAAAATAAGCTGCTTCCATGGGAAATAGTAATTCTTGGAGGAGGAAATCTTGGGGTATTGTTGAAATTTGGCTTAAAAATAAGATTAGTACCTATTTTTATCTATATTTCCTTTTTATTCATATTGTGCAATATTTTAATCGAGAAGCAGTTAATTTCTAAAAGCTTGGTACTTCAAAAATCATTTTTAAAAAATTTAACACATCTAGAGAAAACCAACAAAGCAAAATGGGAGATAATAAAAAATAAGGGAACATCGTTCGAGAAAGATTCGTTGAAACATAAAATATCGAAGGATATAAAAGATTATTCTACAAGCATTATGATTATCCCCCAAAGATCAATCCTGACTAAAATGTTAAAAATCTTTATCTCAATTTTTGGGATTTTGGTGATTAAACTTATCATCCAATTGGTTTTTCCTTCATTTTTTGGAAATATATCAAGTAATATTAACGAAGCTATAAACCCTTCCAATTTTCCCCTTGGATTAATATTTGAGACCAAAGTCTTTCATCCCATATCTTTTAGCGCAGATGAAAGTGGGATTTGGAATATTTTCCTAATAACCTTGAGTTTTTCTGTAAATTTGCCAATATTTATCTATACACTTGTGAGATTTGTGAGAAATTCATATGGATTTATAAATTTAATCCACCACCTGACCTTCTCGAACAATTATCTTGAAATTTTGGAACTGAATGCTAATAATAATCAAAATAAAAATAATTATAAACCAGATTATTATAAACCAGATTATAATAAACCAAATTATAATAAATCATTTCAAGAGAATAAAAGATTAATTGGAAATTTTCTGATAGACTTTTTCATTATAACATTCATTTCGGCATCATTAATTTCTCTATTATTAACTCCCTTGATTCTTCCTTTCTTATTGCTTTACTTGAGCCCAATTATACCCCAAGATTATTGGAGAAAAATCAAGAAGAAAAAAAAATCTCTTTTCATAACACTTTCAGTAATGTATCTTATTCTTTTCTTTATCTTGGGATATTTACTAATATCCTCACACGCTTTAATACATTTCATAGAGGAAAATCCCTTTCTTTTCTTGTTTTTCTTTAAGAATCCTATTTACTATATTTTCACAGGTTTAATAACTAGTTTTTTGTTTTTTTTGACACTCAGAAGATTTTTTACAGGTAAAATTAGGATTTTAGATAATTCTAAGCGAAGTAAACATGTTTTTAGGGATTACGGTTTGTTGAACAACAAATCCAGTCCCTTGATTCGATCTTTTTTTATACCCTGTTTGATCGCTGTGAATCTATATTTATTCATAGCCATTTTAGTATCTTCAAAAAAAATCCTTTACCGGGTCTTTCCTACACAATTACATATTTATCTTCTTTATAGCTGTATGATATCTATTCTATTTCTCATTAGTTTTCAAAAAGTCAAGTCTAATATATCCTCACAAATCAAAAAAAATATCCACGGTTGGTTAAAGAAAAACCTGAATATTCAAGATGGAAAAATTAAGGAAATTTATGCAAAAAGCAGTCTAAAAAATCATATAGAAAAAAACATTGATGGACACCATGTTCATGGAAAACATGAGAATCCTAAATTAAATAATCAAAAAAAGGATTGCCAACTTAAATCCTTCAAGAATTATTCCCTAAGTGTCGAAGAGTCTTTATTTCACTATTGGGAGATCAATAAAGCCCCTTATCCCAACCTGATTGCCCTTAGCATCGGGTTTCTCTTTTCATTGTTTGGGCTGGATAGATTTCATTATTTAGGTATGTTTCTTGATTTGGATTTCCAGCTTTTTGAGATTGTAAGAATTTGGTTTGTTATGATGTATTTTCTTGTGGGTATAGCATATGGAATCTGGTTATATCATACGATTTTCATCCCTCATATGTATTGGCATATATTCTGGTTGCCCAATCAACTTGCAGATGAATTAAAAAACCCAGTTTTCAAGATGAAAAATACCAAGATATCAAATATAATCAGTAAGACTCGGAAAATAGTCGGAAAATTACAAAAATTCACAATCTGCATTTTTATAGGATTCTGTCTCATATTTTTTCCCTATTTTATGGGAATTTGGCAAGCAATCTTATGGTTATTTTTCAATCTGGTTTTGGGCACTTATTTAAACCATAAACTAAAATGGGGAATGGAAAAAATAATGAAAAAAGTCAAACAAACACATTAAATCTTTCTTAATTAGGTAAGTAT
>CAZEPC010000608.1:0-2639 GCA_964513765.1 uncultured archaeon | reverse complement strand
TTCGGATGACAATAGCCTGAGTTAAAGTTATCCGTTGTATTTAGAATTCTGGTAAACATTTGTTCAGGAGACATCTTCATTTCTAAATTTTAACTAGAGACAAAAGGAAACCTATTAAAGAGATTTATTTTCGCCATGCTATATTCCTTTTAGATTAAAAAGAGATCTTTTTTGCCTTCAAACGCTCGGTTGAGCTGTTAAAAACGAAGGTATCACTAAAACATAAAATCCAGCAGAGATTCATCGCGTTTCACGTGGTGCTCGGGATGGATAAACTGATCGATAACACGCAACGGGAGGCCCGTGTTCTTGCGGATGGCGGGAAGGTCTTGATCCTTGAGATCGAAGGGATCCCTGTAGCCCGCCTCGAACAAAATTCTGGCCCTCCGCCGGGAGAGGTTTTCGAAATGATCCATCAAGGGGATCAGTTCCTTTTTTATCCCGTGCAAAATCCGCTTTCCCAGGGTGTGAAACTTACCTCCCAGCTTTACCCGCCCTGCATACAAGGAAATTGTTTCCAAAATCCCGCATATCCGCTCCAGTTGATGAATAAGGTAGAAAATGTCACCGACCCCTATCCCATCGTGGCGGGATCGGATGTCTTCCAGAGGCTGTTCATCGATCCATTCGGATACGACCGAAAGATATACTCCGTATTTATTGCCCGAACCCTTCCGGGAGAGGTAGATCTGCAGTACCTTCTCCAGCCGCATTTTTTCGGTGCGAAAACTGCGTTTCTTTAGAATTGCTAAAATCCCGATAAACTTCTCCGGACCCAAAAATAGTTTGATGGCCAGCTTTCCCAGGCGAGAAATCACGTAACTGCCCTTTCGGTGGATCCCCACCAAGTTATTGCGGACCAAATAGGGTAAAATGTACTCGTGCTTCAGCAACAGCGGCAAGAGGTTGGCTAAAATCTTCTTGAGCTTTTTGAGGTTTTTGGGTGGTTCCTTGTGCTTGTTTCCTATGGCCATAATTCTGGACTTTTTAAACCAGACCGAGTACAAAAGGTAGGTGATGTGAGGGCAGAGGCTGTATCGGAACTTATTGTCGTTAATCCGCTGCCGGGCCTTTTTGGCCGTGACCATGCACGAGCACCGAAAACCCTCCCGAAGAGTAAGCGAACAATGATGAATGGACCGCTCATCCTCGATCGTGGCGCTGATTCTATTGCCGTGCACGGTTTTAATCTTGATTAAAACTTCCTCTCCGAACCTCCTCTCCCTTCTGATCAGCCGCATGCTACCGTAGTTTTCCAAAAGCACGGAAGGCGACATGGGCACAATAAAAAGATATTGGAGGAGATCCTCCGCACCCCTCCCCCTTTTTCTCATTTCGTGGGCGAAAAGCGATCGGTTAAGATATTCCCGAATGCGGTGCACGGAAATCCCGTTGTGTTCGCTGATAAGCACCAAAATCATCTCCTGTAAAAAGGTACGGCGGTTTATTTGGGAAGTAACATCGGCATAGCGGGGGGCCAATTTTCCGCCCCTTAAATCTTTTTGAAAATAATAGGTGCGGGTAAACCGGGCCTCGTCCATGTTTTTGACCAAAATGATTCCCTCCCCCATTTCATCGTATCCCTTTCGCCCGGCTCTGCCCAGCATTTGGAACATCATGTTCTTGGAGTGGGGTTTGACCACCCCGAAGCCGCCGATGGCGCTCATCATACCCTTTTGCTCGTAATCATTTTCCGTCACCTCATGGTGTTTTCGCCATTGGATGATGTCGTGTATTAGCACGGTTCGGGCGGGCGTGTTTAATCCGGCGGCCAGAGTGGTGGTGGCCACTAACACCTTGATTGTTCGGTTTAAATAATGTCCTTCAATGGAAGTACGCTCAAATTTACCCAAGGAGGCGTTATGATAGGCAATGCCGAACTCCACACACCCTATCAATTTCTTGGCCAAGCTCCGCTTTTCCTTAAGGGTTCGCTTCAGCTTGGAGAGGGCAAATGCCTGCTTGTCCGAAAGAAATTTTATAACGGTCTTTTTCAGTTCCTCGCATAATTTTGGACAATCTTTCCTGCGGTTGACAAAAATTAACACTTGCCCGTCCTCGGAAAGCACCCGTGTAATATGTTTCCGGATGGTACGGATCTTATTGTCGGTAATCTCTATTTTATAGACCAGCTCCACCGGCCGTTTTTCGCTTCTGATCAGCCGAAACCCGCGAGAATCGGGAGCCAAAGAATTAAGCCATTCCTTTATCGCCCCGGGATTATTTACCGTGGCGCTCAGTCCGATAACCTGGACAAATGGGATGGTGGAGAAAAGCCTAATGAGAAGAAACTCGAGGGAGGCGCCCCGTGAACCCCCCAGCTCATGAATTTCATCGATGACAATGGTTTTCACCAAGGAAATAAAATCATTTTGCTGGCGAATAAGGGCATCCAGTTTTTCGTAAGTGGTGATCAAAATGTGGGCACCCTCAATATTGAGTTTATCGGGGTCGGTATCACCGGTGATAGCCTTCGCATGTAATCCCTTTTTCTTGAACAGAGTGTTAAAATCCTCCTCTTTTTGCATGGCGAGGGCCTTATAGGGGACTAAATAGATGGTTAATCCCAAATCCAAAAAAAGGGTGTTGGCGATGCCCAGCACACCGATAAGCGTTTTCCCGGATCCCGATGGAGAGCT
>CAZEPC010000607.1:0-2643 GCA_964513765.1 uncultured archaeon | reverse complement strand
TTTCTTTGTGCTTGTCTGGTCGGCTTTAACATCGCGATCTGGGAAATCTCCCTTTGAAGTGCCAGAATAATCGATGTTTTTCCCGAGTTATCCAAACCCGTGAAAAGTATCTTCGAAGCGGTTTCGGTACTCCCCGTTTGAGCGGATTTTTTTTGCAGATTCCGTATAAAATCCGAGGTTGTGGTTGTGTTTTCCTTTTTTTTACCCATATTTTCATTTGAATTGTAAAGGTTAAAAAAAATTTCGTTTATATCTTAAATGTGTTTTTCCATGAGCCAAGTCCATCCCCTCGGACCAGTATCGACTTTTTTCTTTTTGTGGTAGCCTAATTTATTATAGAATTCAACCGCCGTTATACTGGAATATAGGCTTATCTTCCGTTTCCCACTTTTCAGAGAAAACTCTTCTAAAGAGTTCATTAGAGTACTTCCAACATTCTTTCCAAGAAAATTTGGATGGACAAAAACCGTTTGGATGGTTCCATCCTCTATGGTTCCCGTCCCGATAATATTTTTGTTTTTTACAGCAACAAGAAAATGCCGTTCCTTTGATATCTTTAACATCTTTTTTGGGCTCATTTCGTTGCTTAAAAATGAAATAACCTCTTGTGGATAGTCTTTGCGGTTAACTTTTCTAAGTGTTTCTCTAATCAGAAAAGAGCATTCGTGAGCATCTTTTGGTCGAAATGTTCGTATATCTATCTCCATTTAAATCACTCTGAAATTACATTTTTCTGAAATTAATCCTCTCAGAAATTAACCCCCTCAGGAATTAAAACTTTCAGGAATTAAACCTCTCAGAAATTAAAACGAAAGAAGATAAAAAAATGTAAAGTGTCTTATTTATTTTTTATTGGCCGATTACAATTGAGCAAAAGAGGCACCTTAGAGGTATCTTTCTTTTAGAAATTTCTTAAAGTCTTGATAATCGTTTGCCATGGAAATAAGAGTTTCTTCTTTTTCCTGCTGTTTTTTCATATTCTCTGGCATTTCGGGATCTACTCCAATTAATTCTCGGATCTGAACAGGAAACTTGGCTGGATCCGCGGTTTCAAAGGAAACACAGGGAACTTCAGTGGGATTCTCATCAAGATATGAAACTAATGCGTCCCAACCCACTGCTCCATGCGGCTCCATAATGTAATGGTATTTGTCATAGGCTCTCTTTATGGTTTGTCTTGTTCTCGCATCGCTAATTGAAATGGACCATAAATCTTTCCTCATTTTTTCCATATCAGGTTTTTTCTTCAAATTGCCGAAATGGTCCAAATGTCCCCCGTAAATCTCGACTAATCGGGCTAAGTTGGAAGGGTGTCCTACATTCATCGCCGAAGAAAGGCAATTACGTGAGGGTTCAATTTTTTCATATTCTCCTGAATCTAAAAACTTGACAAATTCATCATTTTCATTTACCGCCACCACGAATTTCTCAACCGGAAGCCCCATTCGAGAGGCGATAATACCCCCCATCAAATCTCCAAAATTTCCAGATGGAACAGAAAAGAGGATTTTTTTCTGTTCTTGATCTTTTTTCAAGGTGCGGGAAAATGCATAGAAATAATAGACGGTTTGCGGAAGAAGCCTTCCGAAGTTTATCGAGTTGGCGGAGCTCAATGGGATGTCCTCTAGATCTGGATCTGCGAATGCTTCTTTCACAATCGATTGGCAATTATCAAATTTAGCATCTAAACCGATCGCGGTAATATTCTCTCCCAAGGTGGTCATTTGTTTTCTTTGGCGATCGCTTATTTCATCCTTGGGATAAAGAATTATAATGTCAATATTATCCATCCCGAAAAATGCATCGGCAACGGCCCCTCCCGTATCTCCCGATGTGGCTGTGAGTATTACAAGCCTTTTCCCCTCTTGCTTTAGGAAATATTGCATTAATCTGGCCATCATACGGGCGGCAAAATCCTTAAATGAGGAAGTGGGTCCTTGATCTAATCGCATTACGTATTTTTTATCGTATAAGGAGGTGATTGGGACTTCAAAATTATACGCATCTCTGCAAATCTTTTCTAAGGCATCTTCGGTTACTTCATCTTCCAAGAGGTATTTGGTAACATTCTTGGCAATTTCCCAATATTTCATTTCGTCAAAGGCAAGAATTTCCTTAGAAGGTATACTCGGGATCGAAAGGGGCATATATAAACCCCGATCGGGTGCCTGCCCTCGCAGTAAAGCTTCTTTAAAAGAGCACAATTCTTTTTTTTCTCTATCGTTTGTGCTGTAGTATTGAACCATTTTTTCTCTTGTGATCTTAATGTATTTTTTTAAATATTTTTTATCATTACCTTGGTCCTTCAAATGTTGATCTATTTTTTCCATTAGTATGAAAAAGACTTCTTGTTTTTCTGATTACTATTGATTACTATTCAAACTTTTTCCCGATAATAATTACATTGGCTGTCGTGAAGAAGATAAGGTGGTATAGCATAATCATAAGTTTATTTTGGATGTACATCAATGATCGTGCCTCTAATATAATAGAACTTGAAATTCGGGTACCAACGTAAAATGGCGAAAATTGTCCCAATGTGGGACTTATTACGAAAAACCATCCAGAGAGGAACTGAAACATCAAAAGGACCAGGAATCCCAAGATTGCGGCTGTTGTTTGATTTTTCGAAAAAACCGATAT
>CAZEPC010000606.1:811-2645 GCA_964513765.1 uncultured archaeon | reverse complement strand
AAATCTGTCTGATATAGGATCCGACCTTCGGTTCTATTGATTTTGTTTTCTTGGAGAAATTCATTGTCTTGCTGAAGGTGTGTGATGTTTTGCTCCACAATTGGGGATGAGAAGGTAAATCTTCCATCTGCCACATCTTGTTGGCGCAAATTTTCGCGATAAGTCGCCATCATCATGGGATATCCCGCCCGCATGGAGATTAATAAGGCCATCGATACGGAAACAATCCCAATAATGAGTAATGAACGGAATTTTTGCTCCTTTATTTCACGAAATACTTTGATATCCATGATTTTCATGCATCTCAACTCCCCTGGCCGTTATTTACTTTTTTTGATGTTATTTGTTGGTTTATTTCATTATCAATCTGATTCCCAGTTTTTTGTCCTTTTTCTTGTTCCTTTACTTTCTCAATTTCGCCCATCTTTAGGTGATATATCCAATCCCCGAACTGCGTTATGCTAATATCATGACTCACCACAATGAATGTAATATCTTCTTCTTTGTTCAGCTTCTGCATGATTTCCGCCACCTTCTGTCCGGTCACATAATCAAGGTTTCCGGTAGGCTCGTCTGCCACTACTATTTTGGGTTTTTTTACCAAAGCCCTGGCAATTGCAACTCTTTGCTGTTCTCCTCCCGAAAGCTGGCTTGGAAAACGCATTTCTTTGTCCTTCAATCCGACCTTCTCCAATATGTCATAGGAACGATTTTTAATTTCTTTCTTGTCTTTCACGCCTTGAAACTCCAAGGCAAGCCCTACGTTTTCCCATGCTCTAAGTGAATCAACAATATTGAAAAATTGAAAAATCCATCCCACTTTATTTCTTCGATACGCGTTTAAATCCTCCTTGGAAAGATTTTCGAGGTGTTTATTCCCCACAATAACCTCTCCTTCGGTTGGATTATCGATTCCTCCGATTAAATTAAGTAAAGTTGTTTTCCCTGCGCCAGAGGGTCCAAGCACCACAATAAACTCTCCTGGGTGGACTTCAAGATTCACACCATTTAATGCATGGATTTCTGATTCTCCAAACTCAAACACTCTGCTCAAGTTCTTTACTTTCACAATCGGCTTTTTTTTCTCTCCTTCTTTTTCATTCATTTTTTTATTTCTCCTTTTTTTCAGAGTTTTTTCTTAACTTCGATGTTCTTTCTAAAGGTATATGTATTTTAAAAAATATTATCATCGTGATTAGCTCATCTCGATAGTACCATCGCGATTAGCTCATCTCGATATTCTTCAATCATATTTACTCCAAACATTTCCATTACCTTTGGATTGCTTCTCATTATTTCACCATATAACGCAAACCCATCCAAAGAACTTAACATGACCAGCATCCTCGCCTTGGGATTTGCTACACCGCATTCAATTAAGATTTTGACAATAACTTCGCCAAATTTATCAAATATTTGGAGCATTGGATCAAAACTTTTTTTACTCTCCTTGTCTTCTTCGATTATTTCTATAAAAAAGCCCACGAGATTTGGATAATCTTTAATAACGGTCAACATCTGATCCACAATAAACCCCAATTTCTCTACAGGTGTTTCAATTTTTTGATAACCTTCTTTATTAAATGGGTTGAGTTGTTTCCATAAATAGATAATAGTTTGATGTGCAAGGTTTAACTTCGTTTTAAAGTGATAAAATATGGCGCTTTTATGAATTTCTGGTACCTCTGAAGCAATATCTGCAACTGTAACTTTATTGTATGACTTTGAAGTGAACATTTTAAGGGCTTGTGCCAATATCTTCTTTTTTGTGGACTTTCCACTCTTCATTTTTTAATAACCTTTTTTTGTTTTTTTTTTTATATTTTGTTTTTTT
>CAZEPC010000606.1:0-801 GCA_964513765.1 uncultured archaeon | reverse complement strand
TGTAAATATGTAGTTATTTTAAATGACTGACTGACTGGTCAGTCAGATTCACATACTTACTTGAGAAAGTCTTGATATTTAAACCTACTCCTTAACTACAAATCTGTGTGAGTTGCCGGATATAGATTTTTAAGAATTGAGGTAGATAATGATATATGATAGGTCTTGCCGTTCCCTCGCTTCATCAAAATAAACACATGAATAACTAGAACATAAATCTTCAAATTACAAATAAATATTCAATACACACAAGAAAATATAAAAGTGAAATTAATCTAAAAAAATCAATGAAACTTATTGACAAATTAGCTTATAAAACATTAAAAAAAGTACTCAATTTACGAGAAGAATTCAAGACAACACAAGAAATTGAAGAATACCAATTAAGTAAACTAAAAAAGAAATTAAAACACGCTTACAAAAAAAGCAATTACTGGCATGAAAAAATCACTCAATGGAGCCAAGAATACAATAAAACTCCTAAAGAATTCATTAAAGAAATAAAATCAACCAAAGATTACACAAAAAAAATACCAGTGACCACTCGCGAAGAAATAAGCAAGCACGGAAGAGAAATGACCACTAAATCATTAGATAAATTAATAGAAACTCAAACTTCAGGGACAAGCACTAACAAATCATTAAAAATTTACAAAAAATTAATAGAGTTTGGTTCAATGCAATTAGCCAATAAAAAAACCTATGAGAACGCGGGTTTAAACCAATACAGCAAAACAATCATCATATTACCCGAAGGAACTTCCCTATGGAATTACCGGAAACAAGTACAATCATTTGCTT
>CAZEPC010000605.1:0-2650 GCA_964513765.1 uncultured archaeon | reverse complement strand
TCTCCACAATATTTCACCTAAGTTTTCCTTAAATTATAAATTGTTTCAATATCTGGAAAACCTTTAATAAATCCATGGATAAATGCAACAACAAAAGCAAAGACTGCAATACTCAAACCTAATTTTGTCATATTTTTCATTTTAAAACTCTCTTGGCGAATAAAAAAGCCATACATTGCACCAAAAAAGGCAAATCCAACATAAGGAAAGACACTTAATTTTGGACCAATCAGCCATGCCATAAGCATACTTGTGAGAAAGTTTTTTTCATTATATTGTTGTTCCATAATCGGAAAAAGAATATTTTTGAGTGGTTCGGCAAAAAACACAAAGAAAGCACCCAAAACGGCAAAAACGGTAAAATACAACTTCATCCGATTTTCATCAATACCTTTTCGCCACATAATTCCACAAATCAATACAATAAAGAAATTAGAAAATGCAATCATAGATAAAGGGCTTGCAATAAAAAAAATTGTTTCATCAGGTACCACCCACTTTCCCGCTTTAATACTGGCGGGGATCATGCCCAAAAAATCATCTCCAATGATGTTTCGTGACGGATATGTAAAGAAATATATATAGATAACATTAATTCCCAATAAAACAATTCCATTCATAAGAGATTTTAAAAGTCGAGTTTTTATATCTATATTCTTTTCTTGAATTTGGTAATGCATAATATAGGTACTAGAAACACCTGTGAGCAAGGCAAAAATTGATGCCCAAGATCCTAAGAATTGGAATGGAACTGAAACTAATCTCGCCCAAATTGGTTGTGCACCATAATTTTGACTAGTAACTAACCCGCCACTATTAAATCCCCAAAAAATAAAAAGATGAAGTGTTAGGATAATAAACATACCAAATCCTCTCCCAAAATCAACCGCCACAACCCTTGGTAAATGAGCTTTTTTAATTTGTTTTTGTGGCATCTCGGTCCGTTCAACGTTATTGTTTTTCTTATTATCCATAATACATCAAAAACCTGAAAATGCTTAAAGACATTGAAAATATTTGTTTGCTTATTTTTCATGTAGAGGAAAAATATATGAGTTTTAATCAGCTAAATTAGATAAACTATGTTTCTTTTTAAAGCTTTTATGTAGAGAATTGACTTAAGAAATGGAAATTGAGGCATTTATTATCTTATATGCTGTTTTTTCCAGCGATAAAAATCCTTCTTACTTCGATAGCCCCGACTCTTGTAGATAATATTCTCTGTATCCAAAATATCTTCATCTGTTGTAAGTTTTTTCCCTAGCTTTAGAGCAGCCAGAAACCATTCAAGGCTATATTTAAAACGATATTTTTTCTCCCATTTAGTTATAGCTTTAATCCAAATAAATACATACAAAGGACCCCAAAGTAGGAGATGTACGGCAACATTTTCCAAAAAAACAGGCATCAACCATAAAGTCAACCGAGTATATAATGCAGCCGTTGTTTCTTCCAACATAAAAACCGTTAGAGAAATAATTGATAATCTTTGAAATGTTGAAATAACATAGTATTTTCTCTTACCTCTTCTTTCTTCTACGGGATTAGTATCCCAAGTCTTGATAAAGATTAAAGCGAGGAGGTTTTGGGCACCTAAATTGAACATATAAGTAAAAAAAGGAAAATATAAAGGATCATAAATTTGATCGGTGGAGGGAATCCCATTAATGATTGCATCCACCAGGACTAATATAAATGAGCAAATTGCAATTCCAACTCCAAATTTTTTCAATTTATTCATTTCAAAATGATCTTCCCTTAGAAAAAGACCATAAATCGCCCCAAAAAAAGCAAAACCAACATAGGGAAATATACTTAATTTGGGACCAATCATCCATGCCAATAGGAGACAAGGTAAAAAATTATCTTTGTTATACTGGTTTTGCATATTGGGAAGAAGTAAATTCTTTAATGGCTCAGCAGCACCTATAAATAATGCCCCAACTATAGAAAAAACTGCTAAGTAATACTTCTGATAATCCTTTTTTATTCCATTATTCCAAATAAATGTACAAATTATGACAATAAAGAAATTGGAAAATGCAATCATCGAAAGAGGGCTAGCAATAAAGAATATCGCTTTGTCTGGAACAATCAGTTTGCCTTCCTTTATGCTGGCAGGGATCATCCCTAAATATGGATCATTGTTGATATTATTAGATGGGTATGTAAAAAAATAAACATAGATGAAATTAATTCCCAATAAAATAAGTCCATTTAGAAAGGATTTTAAAAGCCGTTTTTTAACACTTACTTGTTTTTCCTGTATTTGATAATGCATGATGTACGTAGTCGAAATACCAGTTATGATCGCAAATACTGAAGCCCAAGATCCCAAAAATTGAAAAGGAATTGCAATGAATTTGACCCAAATAGGTTGTTCTTCGAAATCAGTTTGAATTTCAAATGTATGTTTAAAACCCCAAAAGATGAATAGATGTAAAATTAAAATAATAAATAAGCCAAAACCTCTCCCAAAATCTGCAGTAATCACACGAGGGAGTTTTTCAAATTTCTTCTGTTTTTTTTTGGATACCCTTAGCATTATTACTATTTTTTCTTTTACTCATAAAAAATTCATCCAAATTTTTTCTTTTATTGAATAAATACTAAAAAGAAATCCAGTATAATAAAGTAAAGTGAAACAAAG
>CAZEPC010000604.1:0-2652 GCA_964513765.1 uncultured archaeon | reverse complement strand
GGGGACTAAACTTTATGAAATGTACAAAAAAGGCGAATATCGCCCTTATTCAGAATCAGAAATTATTGATCTGATATCTCGTGTGAAAACGGAATTGATTCCGAAGTATGTTCGAATTCAAAGAATTCAGAGGGATATTCCTGCCTATTTAATTGTAGATGGGGTTAAGCACAGTAATTTACGCCAAATGATCAAGAATGAACTAAGAAAGAAGGGGAAAAAATGCCAATGTATTCGATGCCGTGAACAAGGTTTTTATCGGTATCGAAAAAATGTAGAGAATAGATTCAATATAGACAATGTAGAGCTAATGGAACTCAGATATAAGGCGTCTGGAGGGGAGGAAATATTTCTCTCATTTGAGGATAAGGTCTCCAACACATTGATTGGCTATCTAAGACTAAGATTTCCCTCGGATAAGGCACATAGACCAGAGCTTAAGAATAAAGTGGCAATTGTGAGAGAGATTAGAGTTGTGGGAGAAATTGTCCATCATGATGAGGAGCCGGGGGAAAATCAAGTTCAGCACAGGGGTTATGGGAAAGAATTGATGGTTCGTGCGGAAAAGATTGCAATGAATAGTGGATACCAAAAAATTTCGGTGATTGCGGGGATAGGAGTTCGTCCATATTTTTATGAGCTTGGATATCAGCTTGATGGACCATATGTTTCAAAAACACTGTAATACTTGTCATAAAATTACGCAAACCTGGACAGAGTAAAAAGAAACACGTGCCAACTAGACCTTAAGTTGAAAGCAAACGCCTTTTGCCAACTGTAGCGATTAGAAGATCTTAGAATTCTTAATACGATTGCTTAGGTTCGTTGGGCGATTTACGATGGTGAATGAGCCAAATGTTAGTAAGATTTCTATGAATTGCCCAATATTAGGAAATTTAGAAAAAAAGAAAAAAATGCCTCCAAGCTAAACGGAGGCCGTATCCGTCAGATTCTCCATTTTATAGCTTTTAATGATAGGGATCATAGTTTTCCCTCATCTTTTTATAAATTATGCTCAGAGATACGGTAACTCCCACATACGCACCGATGAGGACGATCACATTTGCACCGCCCGAGGTTGATTCTTCTTGCACCTCAACCACATATACAATGGTACTGAATGTGGTATTCATTCCCAGACCATCATCAACATAAATACTGTAATTATAAATGCCTAATTTCAAATTTGGGTCCAGTATCCAATTTACATCTTGATCGTGGTTCCAAGATTCATTAGCATATTCTAACACAGTTCCATTTTTCATGATGGTATAGTTTGTGAAATATTTTGAGTGGGAAGAGTCTGTGATTGTCCATGTTATTTCTTTCCCTTGTTCTCCTTGCTCCATATATTTTTCCATATCTCCATCGATCATTGGTTTTTCATTAGGATTAACATAAACCCAAACAGTACCATTTTCGTGATTGAATCCGTCTACGCTTTCTCCGAGCCCATCATTGAACTGGACAGTAAAATTATGTTCCCCTATATCCAAGCCATCTACAGATACATTTATATATTCCTTTCCGTCCCATGTACCATTTACATAATCCGTCTCAGTACTTCCATTACAATATATGAAATATTCTGATCCCTCTTGAGCGAGATCGTCTATTTCCCACCAAATATAATTATCTATCATGCCTTTGTAATACTCTGCACCTGAAAAGTTTTTTATGAGGGGTTGATCATTATTTACAGTGACTTGAACGGAATCTGAAACGATAACTTCCTCATCATTTTTTGTTCCGTTTACATAACACACAACCGTATGTTCTCCCTTATGCAACCCATCAATGTTGGCAGTAATGTAAATTCCTCCGTCCCACTCATAATAATCAATTCGCTCCCCATTATTAAAATCCAACCAGTATTTATCGGGAGTTACTTCTCCTCCTTTGGATGCTTGCCACATAATGGAGTTTCCCGTATCTCCAACCGTGTATTCTCTATTAGAAGGTTGATTGAGTAGTATCGGATCATCTGTACAATTCACAAACACTTCATCGGTAAATTGGTTTCCAAAGGTATCATTTACCTTCATGAAATAGTAGTGCTCACCAAGAGGAAGTTCATTAAGAACATGGTCGATTGGTTCATTATTTACCAGATCTCCAATTTTAATTATTTCTCTCACTCCATCGCTTGAAGTTGCTTTTGATAAATTATAGGTATCGGGCGAATAATCAGTAAATTTCCATTCAATTTTATTTCCAGAACTTCCCAATGCTACTTTCAAATCATCTGGTTGGTTTATCGAATATGGAGGGCTAATATCGTTAACATACCACGAATCAACTATTTCTGCCCCATATCGGGTGATTTCAAACCCATTAGATCCTTCTATAAAATTTATGGTAGTATTCAGATATATATCTTCTGGCATTGCATCGGTTCGAGAATCTACTGTAAAATCAAATTCAACCACGGCCGATGTTGATGCTGGCATACTATAGGGTAAATTATTGGGGGATGAAGTAATAACATAGTCGTCCGATACATCTGTTCCCGTTAAAGCATGAATAAACTGTGGATCAATTGAGGTAATTTGTATGGGTATATTGCTGGGGTTATGAACTTTAATAGTAATATCTAACCCGATATCCCCTTGGTCAAGGTTGGTAATAGTTGAGGATACCTCCGTTATCTCG
>CAZEPC010000603.1:2010-2670 GCA_964513765.1 uncultured archaeon | reverse complement strand
AAAGAAGAAGATTCTGAAAAGAAGTTTTCTTATAAAATTGAGAATGTTGTAGCTACAGTCACTGTAGATGAGCCAGAAACAATTGATCTCATTACTATTGCGAGAAAATATCCAGATGTTGAATATAATCCAGAAAGATTTCCGGGATTAATAATGCGAGTTACCGAGCCAAAAGCCACCATATTGATCTTCAGTACCGGTAAGATGGTAATTACTGGTCTCAGAAGAGCTAATGAGGCAGAGGCTGTCGTGGATAAGGTGATGGATAGGATTCAAGGATGTGGAATCCCCGTAATAAATCCTGAAATCATTATCCAAAACATTGTTGCGTCAGGGGACTTGAACTGCATGGTTGATCTCAACATGGCTGCAGTAGTCATGGAATATGCTATGTACGAACCAGAAGTATTTCCGGGGTTGATCTTCAGGATGCAGGTACCTCATTCAGTATTCTTAATTTTCTCTACAGGTAAGATTGTTTGTACAGGGTGTAAAACCGATAAAGTCGTAGCTGAAGCTACAGAAAAACTCTACCATACTGTGCGTGAATACGGAGTTGCCATGGATCCAGAGGAATTAAATGATTTTGATATTGAAGAAGAAATGACTTTCTTGTAATAGAAAAAGAAAGCTCCAAATTCTTTTTTTATATATTTCTTA
>CAZEPC010000603.1:0-1910 GCA_964513765.1 uncultured archaeon | reverse complement strand
TTTCTCTATTTTTGATCTCTTATTTCTCTATTTTTGATCTCTTATTTCTCTATTTTTGATCTCTTATTTCTCTATTTCTCTCTATTTTAATAATTTCATTTCAATATTCTATTCCGGGCCGAGCCTTTATGCCCTTCTGGAATGGATGTTTTATCTCTTCAAGATGAACACAATAATCAGCAATATTAATAAAATCTTGAAATTTTTCTCTGCCTGCGATTAGTACCTCAATTTTTTCTTGGCGATTTTCTAATAAATTAATTATGCGCTCTTTGTCGAAAAAACCCAATTTTACCGCGGTGGGAAGTTCATCCAACAAAACCAAATCATACTTATCAGAGCTAAGAACTTCTTTCATTTTACAAAACGCTTTTTCCATAATTGCTTTTTTTGCCTGAATTTGCTCTTTCTTTCTAACAAATTCGTATCCGCCATACTGTAGAATGTCAACTCCCAATTTTTCCTCCAATGTCACATATTCTCCCATATAAAACCATTTTTCTTTATTGGGATTGTGTTTTTTAAGAAATTGGATTACCAACACATTAAGCTTCCATCCTACTGCTCGGACAACATGTCCCAATAAAATAGATGTTTTTCCATTTCCCATACCATAATAATAATGAATTAATCCCATATTTTTTTTTATTTCCATCTTAATCTTCGCCCGAAAATTTAGAAAAGTGTATTGAATTCTGCTTGTTCTGTTGGATTATAACAAGTGGATCCCTTGAAAGGATAGATCTCCAAAATTTCAAAAATCAAAAAAACTTTTAGATTTTAGCGAAAGATCGAGTGTGCCAATTAGAATATGGGAAAGAAGATACAGTGTGAGAGTTTTTATTTGATTTCAGATAAGAAAGATAATCAAATATCATGGGAATACAATCCCAAAAAGCAAAAACTTTCCCTTTCATCAATGAACTCTCTGGATAAAGCCTTTCTCAAGGGCCTTCAAGATTTTATTATGACCTTTAACAAAGATCAATTTTATCAGCTCAAGATCGGAAAACACAATATCTTGGGAAAATTATTTTCAATTACAAGGCGAACCACAGATATTAACAACCAAACAGAGCAAGCTTATTTAGTTCTTCAATTAAAATCATCTAAAAGACTGAAATCAAATAAATTAAAAATTTTTGCTCAAAAAGTGCTGGATGAATTAAAAAGATTTTTCACAAATTCACATATGAGAATTTTTAATGAAAAAAATGAGACAAATTTAAAAGAAATCCTTCACAAACTCCTATGAATGCGTGTAGGAAAAGAAAATCTTTCTTAAAGGGCCTTAAATCCATAAAACGCCCTCAAATTGAAAAAAAATATATATATCTTTTCCTCATTAATATTTTATGTGATTTTTATGCCAATGAGACCCGTGAAACGTGTTGTAGACACCCATGCAAAGGGTGAGAATTTTAAAGAAGAAGATGAGGTCTATGAACGATTTATGGTTGGAATATCCCTGGTAACCTTGAAAACAATAGGGAAACACGACTTAATAAACCGGACCAACGAATTTTATTTCAAAGCAGATGGCGGAAAAGCCATAAAAAGCCGAACTCCAGATGAAGGGACCATAAATTTGAGAGAAAATCAAGTATTTAATCCCAGAAGTGACGATCTTACCATATGGAGTGAATTTGCCCAGTTCATGCAAGGAGAAGAAAAGGTTGTAAATGTGACCGTAGAGCTCCGGGAAAGAGATATAGGAAGGGATGATAGATTAGCTAAAGAAACTTTCAATATCAAATGTCCTTCAAAAACAGATTATATAATCCTTCAAGATAAAAAAGGGAAGACCAAAGCAAAGTTGAAGATTTATTCAAACGATACTCGATATTAGATTTCGAGGTTTCGTAATGTCATTTGGAGAACTTTAGAATATACCCATTTGTATTCTGGAT
>CAZEPC010000602.1:0-2684 GCA_964513765.1 uncultured archaeon | reverse complement strand
TCAATTTCGATAATTCGATCCATTCGGCTTAAATCCAAGACTACGCCTCCTGGCTTAACCACAGGACACGCGAAGCCACCGGAAAGGCCTGCTGCAAGGGGTGTGACGGGGATCTTCCGATCGCTACACCAAATAAGGATCTTTCTTACTTCCTCGGTGTATCGGGGTCGAACCACTGCGTCTCCAATTTGACTCTCTAGTCCCATTACTGAACGTGCCAAGTATGAGGCACAAACAGCTGGATTGCCCGTACAGTATTCCTTTCCAACAACCGATTCGAAATATTCTAAATCTTTCTTATTAACTTGATTATAACTAATTGTTGGCATGTTTTATCAACTGATTTCGGTTTTTCTTTTTAATCTCTTAGTATATTTGGGTTAAAAATTCGGATTGTAAATATCATGATTCCGTTTTTTGTCCAAATAAGATCATTCATTTTTTCCTCTGATTCTATCTTTTTATACAAGAGAACTTGAGTTGTCTTTTGAGATTAAAAAAATGTTGTTAGTGACTTCTTTTTCTGGATAATATAAAAAATCTTTTTTACCATTTTTTCCAAATCTGAAAAATTTTAAACTTTAGAATCACATTGTATTTAAAAAAGTATCTTCGAAACATTCAAAAATTGCATAAAAAGTGCAAAAAATTGACAAAATCTGATAGTTCTTAGCTATACAAATGTTTATTTAAAGAGCCTTTCATCGTCAAATCTCTTAATGTATTGAAGAAACGGAGGAGGGATGCCTCGAGGTGTATCAAAACAATATCGGATCAAGGAAGAAAGGGACTATACGTGAATTATTTAGGTACGGAAATTCTTTTAGAATTTATATAGAATAAAGCCATATTTCTAATTAATGAATAAGAAAAAACAAATTGAAGAGGCGAAAAGCAGATTGCGGGATTGGTGGGAAGATCCCCAAGCTTTGGGTCGCCCCGTTGTCCTTTGTGATCTCATCGTGCCGGGATTGAAACCAAGCCACTGGGATTATTTTCAATATCCAAAAATGATAATTGAATTACTTGGGAATGATGCGCTCAAACCGAAATTACGGGCGGCTCAAGATGCCCCTTATAGGAATATCCCCCCAATTCCTCGGGCTCCATCTGGAGTGAATGTTAATTTTAAGGTTCAAAAAAACGCCAAAATTTTAGCTGAGGTCGCTAATCAGATTGCTGCCCTCTCTTTAAAAATTCCTTTCGGGGAAAAGATTCCGATAATTCGTAGTCAAGCAGGTGCAGGTTTTCCTGCATGTTGCATGGGTGAGTACAGTTGTATTCCTACTACAGGTCCGAGCACTATCTGGTATGAAACGGTCCGCCGTTGGTCTGAATTGGACAATATTCATCTCGATAAAACCTCTCCTTGGTGGCAGTTTACTATGGAAATAACCAAGAAACAGCTTGAAAAGTGCCCCGAATGGATTTCTGTGGGATTTCCCTCCATGAATGGAACAACGGATATTCTACAAAGTTTACGGGGGACCCAGAAAATGCTCCGGGATATGCTCACACAGAAGCAAAAAGTGAAGGATGCTTTGCAAAAAATCAGCGTTGTTTTTGAGCGGACGGTGGAGGAATTTTGGAAACAAATTAAAATGAAACGGGAAGGATCCGGCAGTTTTATCGGGATATGGGCCCCGGGATGTGCTCCCAGCGTCCAATGTGATGCCTTGGCGTATATAGGCCCTCGCCAATTTAAGAAATTCGCCTTACCCTTTATTAAAAAGGATTTAAAACAAGCTGATTACGGAACCTATCATTTGGATGGTCCGGATGCTCTAAAGTTCGTCCATGATTTATTAGAAATCCCCGATCTTGACCTAATTCAATGGGTTCACGGAGCAGGAAATCCAGATGGTGTTGCCTTGAAATGGTATCCCTTGGTGAAAAGGGTATTAAAAGCAGGAAAGCGTATAATGCTATATACGGGACCAGATAAAGTCCCCTTTTTCATCAAAAAGCTCAAAAAAGATGGTATTGATCCCGGCGGGGTTGTGTTTAATCTAGGTGAGGTTCGCGAATTTGAGATCGAGCAATTCCTCCCGTGGTTGGAGTTAGAAAAACCCGAATTAGGAGATCAAGATTGGTATTCGGATGATTTTTGGGATGAATATCATCTCTTAATGAAGGATGATAAAAAAAGATACGAAGATCTTTTCAAGGGACAAGCTGAGTACAATTTACATTATGGAGGATAGAGAGAAAAGATGAAAAAAATAATTTTATTTTATTTTTCCGGCACGGGGAATACATATTGGGTTAGTAAAATGTTTCTTGAAATATTTCGCATTCAAAACCCTGAGGTAAATGTTGAAATAAGGAATATTTCCGATTTTAATCAATCTCAGCAAGATCAAGAGGGATTTTGGAAGGATCTGTCTGGGAGCATTTCAAATTTCTCTGCGGAGGAAACGCCTGAAATTGGTTCCCAGAATGCTTCTGAGTCTCCCTCGGGCGAGAAAATTATTCTGGGTCTGGCTTCTCCCGTATATGGTGCAAATCTTCCCAGAATAGTGCGTGACTTTCTTTCAATTTTGTTTGTAAAAAAAAATGAAATACTTCCCCGTGCTCAACTATCCTGGTTTTCTCTTTTTACAATGGGATATGTGAACGCATATGGTCCACTTCGTCTAAGAAAGCGCTTAAAGAAAAATAACATGGATTTGAAATGGTCTTGT
>CAZEPC010000601.1:0-2700 GCA_964513765.1 uncultured archaeon | reverse complement strand
TGCGTTTATCTGTTTTTCCCCGCTTCTTTCTGCGAATCTCATTTTTGGTCTTATTATGAGGGCATTTTCTTCTTACTTAAAGGCCATATCGAAAATATCTTGAGGTTTCACGCCCATATCAATCAGATAATTGTCCATATATTCGAAACCTTCCTCGAACCGATCAATATCTCGCCATTCATTAATCTTTTGTTTATAGTGCTTATATAGGGACAAAGAGAAGTTATATTCGTCGGAAAATGGCTCACAAAAGGGTATACGGGTCGATAAGATCAATGCCTCCAATGCCAGATTCATAGAACGATTATTAAAGATTTTAGGGGGGGCAAATATATGTTTTTTCGTAATTTTAGCCCTTACATTCGGTTCCTGCCTTCTTCTGCAGGGAGGTTTCTTAATGAGCGAGGGGCCCTTTTCAATCACCTCACACTCCACCGCACACCATGCAGATTTGAGGATCGGAGTGGGTGTGAGCGGTGAGAAATTTTCAATATCTATTTCGGATTCAATTTCTTCACATTCCTTTCGGAGAAGGGCAGCCTTCGCGTATTCGGTGAAAGAATCGGTGAAGTTGATGGAAAACTTTGTGCCGGATTTCATTAATTGCCTCGTATGAGAATCCTCATACACATGAAGATACACCTCATCAGTGGGAGTAAAATGTACGCCCATACATGCAGAATTAACCACGTGCCTTTCGGGATGGCCAATTGAAACGATTGATTCATAAATGATGAAAGGCTCAAACTTTATTTGTATATTCTCTATTTCATCCATTTTTACATACCTCATTTGCTTTTTTTCATAAACTATGGGGAAACTTATGCTCTTAATGTTGCTTATTAAGTATTAACTCGTTCATTATCTAAAAAGCTTTTTTAAATAAGTTTAAAGATTTAAGTATTTATATATGTTGTATATTGGACACCGAGGTTTTCGTGTAGATTGTGATGAAAACACGGATCAGGCATTCAAAAAGGCAGTTCAACTCGACATGGATTTCCTAGAATTTGATGTGAGACTCAGCAAGGACAAAAAGATATTCGTGCTGCACGATTCATCTCTCCAGAGAGTTTTTGGAGTATCTAAGCAAATTTCAGAGATGACCTCCAAGGAACTTAATTCGGCAAAAATCAAATCTAAAAATTACCAATACCCTATACCCACTCTTAAGCATGTAATTGAGGAGTTTCTAATGAGGCCCCAAAATAAAAAGGACGAGAGGAGAGCAGAATGTCCTATAAAATTAATGATAGAACTCAAAGGACCAGATACGGGGATACATGTAGCCACCCTTATTTCCCGATACCTCAAAAAAAATATCGTGAAGAAGAACGATATGTGTTTGAGCGGGAGAAATTTGCCAGAGTTAAAAAAAGCTCATGATATTCTGCCAAAGATTCCATTATGTCTTAATATTACCAGCTGTAAGGAATTCAATGTGGATGATTTATTTGCATGCACCAGTCCCCAAGAGCTTCCTATGCCATTTGATTTTATCTCATTACGGGAGAATTGGATCATAGGGCAAGATTTCATTGAGAAATGCCATCAGTTAAATGTTCAAGCGCTGACCTGGGGATTTATGGGGTTAAAAACGCCCGTTGAAAAGATGAAGCAGTTGATTAAATTCGGGATTGATGGAATATTATTTGATTCGCCTCAATCGGTTTCTAAAATCCGCCAAATAGGAAATGAAAACCCAATAACGAACTAATCGAGAGCAAATTGTCATTGAATCTTATCCCCTTCCCAAGAAATTATAATTTTTTACATCATTACAAGCTTAAAATAAAACAAAAATTTAGTAAGGGTATGGAACAACCAATTAGCCAGACAAAAAATGCACAAATCGAAAAAGAGCAAAATGTTGATTCTGAGAGACTCTTGGATTTCGAGAATGAGGAACTCAACGAACTCATTGAAAAAGAAGATCTCGATGAGGAAGAGGTTCTTTGGAACAGCGCGGGAATGCATCGACCCATTGCCTCATTTTGGTACAATTATATCTTTATTTTGATAGCGGCCCTTCCCGGCATTTTGGTGGTTGGTTGGCTTATTCCTTCGGTACTAATGCCATATCCTTCAGCCTTGGGTATGGCGAACGTAGTTACTTCCTATTTTCAATTCATGTTTGTTATGTTTGATGTGGGGACCGGAATTGCTCTTCAACGTTTCGCCTCAGAGCATGCAGCCCGAGATCCTAAGAGGGCACTTAAGTATGTTTCTTTCTTTTCTTGGTTCCAGCTCTTTACGGGGCTAATGCAAACTACCATTATCGCTATCTTTGTATTATACAACATTCGATTCGGGAATGAAGCCTATCTCTGCTGGTCATTTATGATCTATTCCCTCACCCAGTATCCGGGAATGTTAATGGTTTATAAAAATGCGTTGGGCGCGTTCCAACGCCACGACCGGGAGATTATCGTTCAATTATTTCAGAATGTACTCTTTCAGAGTATCACCCAAATTGCTTTTATTATCTTGGGACGATGGTGGGGGAACCAGAATCCCGCGGTTGGGGAGGTCATGGGGGCAGCCTTGGGCTTTATTGTGGGATCTTACTTGGATGATTTCATCGGGATGGCGTTGGGTGCCTATTTCTTTCATAAAATTTTGGACCCCGTTAATTTATCTCTTTTGGATTCCATTATTCCATCCTTCACCAAAGATATCGCGAAAGAAGTAATTATCTAC
>CAZEPC010000600.1:0-2701 GCA_964513765.1 uncultured archaeon | reverse complement strand
TGCTGTTTCTCATGGGAAAAGGGCAATTCTATTGAAGCAGTTGTTCCTTTTGGAACCCGTATAGTCCATCGAAAATTTCCATTTTTTACACTCCAATTACTTTCTATAGTCCCAAAGGAACATCTATAACTGCACCGAACCCATGTAAGTCCAGGGGTTGGGTAAGGTCGTAAATAAAAATGTTGGAATCCCGGAAGCTCCGGATCGGCGTTTATTCCGCCCAAAGTGTTGTAAAACCAGTTATCGTACCCTCCCATCATTGGATGATTATGGGATCGGGGCCCGTGTTTTTTATCAAGTGCTTCCTCCCCCCAATATTCCCAAAGTGTGGTGGCCCCGCGGGATATTAGATCCCCAAAACTGGGATAGGTATTCTGGTGCATGAGATCAAGAGCAAGATCCCCATGCCCATTTTGAGACAGGACCTCGAAAATGAAACGAACCCCCATGATTCCGGTGGTGAGATGATTTTCATGGGCTGCAAGATCTGCCAGCAAGGCCTGAAGGATCCGTGCCTTCTCTCCCTTTGGGATCACTCCGAATTTTATTGCCATGGTATTGCCAGTTTGGGAGCCAAATGAGCCCGAATCATGATCGTAGAAACGGCTAATAATTGCATTTTTTATTTTTCCTGCCCTTCGTGAATATAGGTCTGCCGTTTTCTGCTTGTCCAATGCGCCAGCGGCAAGTGACATGACATTAGCGCACTTATAAAACCACAATGTACTGGTTAGAGAGGGCGGGGTGTGAGAACATATATTCTCGGCACCCGGATCAAACCAATCCCCATACCCGCCCAGGATGATCCAATCCTCCGCAATTGTTTCAAAATAGCTCATCAGCCGATCCATTCCATCCCAATGTTCTTGTAACACACTTATATCATTATATTGGATGTAGACATACCACGGCAACATTATAAACGTTGCAATCCAATCTGGGTTTCCCTTAGGCTGAGTGCCGCGCTTTCCGGGGGCAATATTACCGGGGATTCCCTCATTTTTAGCCCGGCTAGTTTCGATGTCATTGATGTACTTTTTCCAGAACTGCTTGCCCTCAAAATTCCACATGGAAAATTCGCCGATCATATTTGCATCACCGAGCCAGCCGCAGCGTTCCCTCGTAGGGCAATCCTCCGGAATTCCGTGGATATTACTCCGGTGTGTCCATAGGGCCATAGTATGAAGTCGATTCAATCGTTCGTCCGAACATTTAAAGGAACCGCTCGGTGAAAGATCGGTATGGACAACAATTCCGCTGATATCATCTGCCTTCAAGGCGTAAGGCCAGCCGGAAACCTCCACATATCGAAATCCGTGGTACGTAAACCGGGGTTCCCACGTTTCTATTCCTTTTCCCTTAGTGATATAGTGGTCGATTTGCTCAACCTTGGTCGCGAAGACACCGGTACTTCCCGTATCTAGTGTTCCATCCTCCTTTATGGTTTCGGCAAAACGCAAGGTGATTTTTGTCCCCGCATCTGCCTCTATTTGAATTCGAACCCACCCGGAAAAGTTTTGCCCCATATCTACAATATAGCTGCCGTTTTTCATGGAATTAATTTGGACAGGTTTCAGCACCCCAACCTTTCGGATTGGGGGGATATCTTGGGGAACGAGCTTTCCGGGCTGCTTCGGTAAGAGCTTTGCGGGTGACCAGGAGGAATTTGAATTTGAATCTGAATCTGAATCGTTAAAACCCGTGTCATTCCAGCCCGGTTGCTCGATTCTCGCATCATAAGTCTCTCCTGCATATATATTGTTCTCGATAATTGGACCGAACGCCCACTTCCATTCTTCACTTGTCCCCATCTCCATTTTGGTTCCATCGGGAAAATGGACGGCTATTTGGCAGATGAGCCGAGGCCTCCCATACGAAAGTCCATTCTTTCCCCAAACGCGGTTTTGATTGTACCATCCATTACCGAGCATGACCCCGATGCAATTTAACCCCGATTGGAGAAGATCGCTGACATCATAGGACACGTAAAAAATTCGCTTTTCGTAATCGGTTTGTGCGGGGTCTAAAACATGATCTCCCACCCGTTTTGCGTTGATCCAAGCCTCGTAGTAGCCTAACCCGCAAATATTTAATTTAGCTGATTTGAATGGCTTTCTTATGATGAATTCATGGCGAAACATGGGGGAACTTTGTAATTTGGATCCCCCAAAAAATGAACGAACCCATCTGAGAATCTTGCTATTTCGGAAGAGGTTTTTCGCCCCTCTTCGACTATACCGCGGTGTGCTTATCCATTTGGCTTTAGAGAACGGATCATCCATAGAATTATCATTGTTCTATGCAATTAAAATCAATCTAACTCGAGTGGGATTTTCATAAGATTCCGGGTCGGTTTAAGATCCATAATCTTTTTCACGCGATGTCTTTTTTTGAAGGAAATTTTATTAAAATCAATCGGATGAATTACCATTGGGATCTGACATCTCGGCATACCCAGTTTTCAGCATATGCTCATTCAAGTTCATTAAATGGGTAAAATTATAAGGGACATACGTTACTGCCATGATTCGCCCGTAATACCCATAAATATCGGAATCAATATCCAAATAGACATACTCTTTGGATTTGAGCGAATAAACATAAGATTCTGCTTATTGCCCGGAGTATGTATCCGATTCAGGGCAATCAATATCTGCCAAGCGGACTCTTCCAACACCTGATACATCGAAAGAATCTCCAT
>CAZEPC010000599.1:0-2703 GCA_964513765.1 uncultured archaeon | reverse complement strand
CCCATTACTTGGATGAAATCGAATATTGTGATAAAGCAGCTATCTTTCTTAAAGGGATTGGTTTTTATGATTTCAATACTCCTGGGGGCTTAAAGGAGAATTTACCCGGAAAAGGTTTAGCTCTGGAGGTTACGTTGGAAGATGTGAGTATTGAAGCCGTAAAAATTCTTCGGGGAATTGAAGGGGTTAATTTTGTAATTCAAAGAGGAGAAAGGATTAGGATACTTTCAGAACTTCCTTCTCAAATTTTAGCCCAAAGAACTATGAAAACTCTTAATGAAAATAAGATTCAAATCCATTCTATTGAATATAAAGTCCAAATTGATATGGTAGATTATTTCACATATGTTACGGTGACGGAAGAAGAACGACGGGAGAAAAAAACTGAGGAGATAAATGTTGATGAAATGAGGAAAGAAATGCGCCTCAAAAACAAAAAGCTTGAAGATGGTTATGGATATTTGGATGAGAAAAATGCAATTAAAACTTCTTCAGAATCTAAAGAAAATTTGATTGATATTGATAAAATAGAGAAAATAAGAGAAAAAGAAGTAGAAGAGAAACTGAAAAAAGAAACTTTGGAAAAACAAAAACAAGAGGAAATGGAAGTAAAAACAGAGATAGAAGATAGTTCACAAACTAGGAAAGAGAAAATATCTCATATTTGGGATGAAGAAAAGAGATATACGGAAGATTTAAGTGATGGAAACAAAATTGCTGTGGTAATTGAAGATAATGCTAAAAAAATAGTTCAAAAAATTGAAGATATTGAAAAAAGTCCCAGGGAAAAAACAGATGCTTTTCATAATCTTTATCAAAAACGTAATCAAATCGATAATTTCAAGCCAATATATTTTGAGATAGAAGAATATCAGCAATTTGATTGGCTCATTCAAGAATTTTTACCTGATCTCCAAGATAAAATTAATGTGAGATATTACAATGAATAATGAATAAGAACTACTAATGAAAAATAGGAATAATTTGAAGATTTCTTTCAATTTATAAATTTAGTTAACTATATTAATCAAAAAACAGAGTTGAACACAAGATATGAGTAAAAATCCAAAAGAAAAAAGGATAAATAGAAAAGGCTTACTCTTCATATTATTTTACATAATCATGGTGGGTGTAGGATATTGTAATACGGAAAATATTGGTAATTCCACCAATTTAATACCAGAAGAATCTATTTCGGCAAATCCTATATCTAAAATTCAACCAGAGCTTTTGGAAAAGATTCAAAATTCAAGTGCTCAACAAGAAAACGTAAATTTATTTTTAATGGTATATGAAGATTTAGAAAGTTCTATTTTACCAAATGGTGTATCTATACTTAAGAAGTATGAGCTTATTGATGCTTATTTGGTAAAAGCTCCTGTTTCATCTATTTTCAAACTTGCGAATTTACCAGAGATTAAAAGTATTTGGGAGGATTCGGAGTATAAATCTGATTTATCCTCTCATGAAGATCTCAATCCTATCCTTAAACAAGCCAGCTCCAATTTGGATCCAAATTATGTAAATTATACTGAAGAGGTTGGTGCTACTGATCTATGGGAAGATGGTTATAATGGATCTGATATCGTTATCGGTGTATTAGATACTGGTGTTGATATAACTGGTTCTGGGGGTGGGGATTTAGATGATTTTGATGAAAATACCACTACTGCTGATCCTAAATACATAGGTGGCGTATCAATGGTCCCCGAAGAACCTCTATATTATACTGATTTGAACGGGAGAGGAACATATCATGCAGGGTTGGCATGTGGTACCGGCAATATCAATTCATCCCACCCGGGAGTTGCACCAGGTGCTTATTATCTAAATGTCAAGGTTTATGATTCAATAGGGATTACATATTGGTCATTTATAATTAGCGGAATTGAGTGGTCGATATCCCACGGGGCAGATATATTATTATTTGCTAACACAATACCAGGTTTGTATTTTGATCCTGTTTGTGAAGCAATAAATAATGCTGTTGAAAGGGGGGTCCTCGTGGTGGCCCCTTCTGGGGATGATGGTCCTGGATACATGTCAGTAAATACACCTGGTGCTGCCCATAGGGCATTGACTGTCGGCGCATATAATTCAAAAACTGGAGATGTGGCAGAATTCAGTAGCAGAGGTCCTTCTTTTGATTTTAGTGTGAGGCCGCATGTGATTGCTCCAGGAGTAGACCTTATTGGTCCAAGAGCGAGAATCTTTAGTGAAGAATCTTTAGATATGCTTGATGGTATGAGTGATATTACTGATGAATTAGGTCAATATGGTTTAGATTTTGATTATGATTTGGATATAGATACCAGTATGTTTACACAAACCATGATTCCCACAACCCAATATGGTGAAGATGTGCTTGGAGCTCCTAATTATACACGCTCTAGTGGGACTGGCGCTGCGGCTGCTGTTGTGGCTGGAGCATCGGCAATATTGATGAGTGCCTTTCCCCTTTCAACACCAGAAATGATTCAACAAGCCTTAATTGAAACTGCACATAGTATAAGAAATCAAGATGACATGAATGCGGAGGGTGCAGGTATAATTGATGTTTCTGCTGCATTTTCCTATTTGGAAGAGATTTTTACTCCTAATCAATATGATATCCTTCCCGCGAGTGTCCCACTTTTATATGCCGGAGTGGTGACTTCCAATGATTATGCTAATGTGTCGGATTATTCTCAGATTCTGGATCAA
>CAZEPC010000598.1:0-2719 GCA_964513765.1 uncultured archaeon | reverse complement strand
TTCTAATAAAGGAACTCATTAAAGTTTTATTATTCTAAACAATCAAAGCAATATAGTCTCTCTTTCGCCGCAGGAGTTTTAATCACCAAGAAACGAAAGGTTTCTGCGGTTCCGTTTATTAATTGGTGCTTTATTTTCCTCGGACTGAAAACTAATTCATCTTTTCTAAGAGTTGTTTCATTTTCTCCGATTAATACCGTCCCCTAACCTTCCAAGCCATAAAAAAGCGCATCTACCGGTGTAATATGGGGATGTAACTTCTCGCCGGGTTCTAGCTTGATATGTACCACGGTTGCATGCTCAAAATCGTACAATTTTCGTACCTCCCCTTCATGAGGAGTTTCTGCCAAATCTGTTTCCGATACTAATATTTTTTCTATCATTTTCTACATAAAAGAAAATAAGCATTCTATATAAGCTAAAATCCGAACATGTGAGAATATCCCGCTCACAACAAATCATAACCAGACTTATAGAGGTAAAGATTTGAATCAACCTAATTAACCGCACCAGGTAAAAAAAACTTAGAAAAGAAAAAATTCAATTAATCTCTCATAATTTCAGCCTTAGGATTAGTTATTACCTTTGTTTTCATAGATCTGGCGATTAAGCAGTTTTCCTCGGCTTTTTCCACAATTCGCAATGCCTTTCGCTTATATTTTTCATCCGCAATAAATACAGTCACATCTTGCACAATTTCGGAAAACCAGCTCTCCCCATCTTCATTTTCTTCCATCTTCCCCTCGGCAACCACTTCAAAGCCCTTAAATTTCAAGTGAGAATTTTGGGCAATTTTAATGAACGTGGTGAAAATACACACCGCCACGGATGAAACATACAAATCCTCGGGAGTCCAATATAATGATTTTCCATTTTCAGATTTGGGACCAAGAAATTCAGCGGGAGATTGGATTTTAATTTTTGCAAAATTATCATTCTCGGGTTCGCTGAGGGTTCCCACACGGCCAACGGCACCAACTTTCCCGCCTTCATCTTGAGATACTTTTACTTTGTAATAATGTGTCATAATGTGAAAAAAAAGGGATTTATTTTAAAGATTGTCAATATAGCATATAAATCGCATGTAACATTCCGATCATAGAATTACTTTTTCTCTATATCCGCTTCATCCATACATGCCCTAATCCGCTTTCCCTTTTCCGATAAGTTCATAATAATTGCTTTCGGCCTGCTCATTGTTTTTATCGAATATTCAATCCCTTGGGTACCTAACCCAGAGGATTTGACACCCAAAAACGGAAAGTGGTCTGGACCCCTGGAGCTTTTCGCATTGATTTGGACACTTCCGACCTCCAATTCTTGGGCAACATTGAACGCTAAGTCAATATCATTGGTAAATACCATCCCTTGGAGCCCATATTTGGATTTATTAGATATATCAATCGCCTCCTGCACATTGGATACCCGAATAAAAGGCAATACGGGACCAAATGGTTCCTCCCATGCAACCCGCATTTCTTCAGTCACATTATCCAATATAGTGGGATACATAATATTCCCTTCACGTTTATTCCCCAATAACAAGGTCGCACCTTTTTCCAGGGCATCATCGATCAGCTCTTGCACGTAGTCAAGCTGTTTCGGTCTAATCAACGGGCCTATATTTTTATTTTCTAGGGGAGAACCAACAGTTAATTCTTTAGTCCTTTCCACCACTTTTTCAATCAAGTTATCGGCAATTTCTGGAAGGGGAAGCACTCTTTTTACCGCCGTACATCTCTGACCGCTGTATGAGAAAGCGCCCGCAACGATTTCCTTGGCAGTTTTCTCTACCTCAGCATCTTCAAGTACAATGGCTGCATCCTTACCGCCCAACTCTAGCTGAAGTGGTTTCATCCCAGCTTTTTCGGCAATTCTTTTTCCTGTGGAGGAGGAGCCCGTAAAAGCCACCATATTTATATCCGGATGGGACACAATATAATCCCCAATTTCTGACCCTTTCCCGGTCACGATGTTTAACAGCCCAGGGGGCAGGCCGGCCAGTTCAAATATTTTTCCATAATAAAGAGGTGCTACCGCACCGTCAGTTGGAGGTTTCACAATTACCGAGTTTCCCGCAATTAAAGCAGGTGCGATCTTAGTTCCGGTAAGGTTAAAGGGATAGTTGAAGGGTCCGATACATAAGATTGAACCCAGCGGAGCGCGATATGTGGTGGCAATTTTCTTTCGGGAATAACCGAAAAATGCATCTCCTACATCCGTCTCACCCTTCATTTGTACTCCTGCCTCCGCAGTAAAGCGAAATATGTCGGCAGTACGGGTAATCTCGGATTTCGCACTCCCAATGGGTTTTCCGATGGTTTCACAAAGTATTTTCCCCAACTCATCGGCCCATTCATCGATAATATCGGCAGCATTATATAGAACTTCGGCCCTTTCTCTAATCGCCGTATCCTCCCAGCATTTTCGCTGTCCATTTGCAACTGATACTATTTCATCGATCTCTTCTTTGGTACATGCTTGGATTTCGCTCACCTTTTCTTGGTTCATCGGATTTAACACTGCTATTGTCTTACCACTGCTTGATGTTTTCCATTTTCCTCCCACGTAATATTTGTACACACCGTTTTCATCAAGTTTAATAAATTCAGGAATATCCAAATTTTTATTTCCACTCATTTTTATTTACACATCTTTCATTTTATTTCTTAATTATTTACATTTATTTCATTTTAACAATATGAGCATGAATCCACCA
>CAZEPC010000597.1:0-2724 GCA_964513765.1 uncultured archaeon | reverse complement strand
ACTGGAAAAGATCTTTTAAAAATGAGGTTCTTAACCGAAGATGTTCCCTATGGAATGGCTATAAAATCTTTCAATCGGACCGAACATTGGGTTGATCTTCCCCAATCGCTCATCATTCAAATGGGAAAACACATCATCCAATCCAAAGAAATCAACGAGCTGATCAATTTTTGGAAGAAAGTCCCTGATATGCTGGAATATCTGGATGAAACAATGAAAAATAATGTTCCGGAGGGAATTACCACCTATGATTACATGAAATATCATCCCTGCTTCATATATACGGCAACCGTACATCTTGCCACCTTGAAAATGGCGGTTTATCTGGCAAAACTTTTAAAATCATATGTCGAAAAGCTTAAAGCAGAGGGAGAATCTCATGATTTGCTTTCAGAAAAGATATACTCGGAGGAATATTTGCAAAAATTCATCGAGAAATATAAAGATCAATATAAAAAAACCGAACAATCGTATCTTAAACGGTTATGGCAAAAAAAGGGCTTTTTCAAGACATGCGAAAGCAGAAATACCGTATTTACCAGCGGATTAGCGGGAGATTGGGCTAGTCGCTATTGTGGACTCGGTCCGGTGGTTGATTATGAAAAGGCACTATCTCATAGTAGGTGGCAAAAAAAGCTCCTGCTTGATTCCCACAATTTTTCAAAGATTAAGGGGAAAAAAACCAGGCCTTTAATATACAGAGAAGCAGATTTAGAGGGGGATGAAATCCCTTTGAAGGTTTTCTTGTATAAAAAATACCGGGTCAACAATCCCTGGCAAAGTTTAACTTTTCAAGGAATAGAATCCATTTACTTAGGTCGAGTTCAGCAAGGTTTGGAGATTGCCAAAAAGATTTGGGAAAAGGGTTATTATGAGGGATATCCTTGGGACATGGATCATTGGGGCATGCGGGGCCACATTTATATGACTCATCCTGCAATGTGGTCGATACTTAATGCGTTATCCGGCATTTCTTACAATGCCTTTGAAGAAACCTTAATTTACTCCCCTCAAGTTCTTCCTAATAAAAAAGAATTGGAAATACCGGTTTTCTTGCCCGGGTTCTGGCTATGGCTGCAATATAATTCAAACTCCAGGGAAACCAGCATAGAAGTGATTCAATCATTTAAGGACGGGTTAAAGGTTAAAAAAATCGTCCAAATGCTCCCAAATGGTTCTGAAAAGCAAAAAAAATTGAAAAATGAGGTAAACCTCAAAAAGGGGGCGGTTATAGAATTTCAAGCCTTTTCTGATTCAGAAATTTCAGAAACGTAATCTGAGACCTCTGAATTACACGATCTGGGTGTTTTTAAATTCTTTTTTCTCTTTCTTTTTCTTCTCCTTGTTCAAAAGCAACACGCAAGAGTTAATCCACATCTACATGACGAAGATAGGATAGGTAGGTATTTTCCATTAACATAGCAATTGTCATAGGTCCGACCCCTCCAGGAACTGGTGTGATTGCTTTTGCTTTACCCAGCACATCTTCATAATCAACATCTCCTACAAGCTTTCCCTCTTCCGTGTGATTGATGCCCGCATCTAATATAACCGCGCCTTCTTTAATCCTCTCGGAGGTGATAAATTTGATTCTTCCTACTCCTACCGCGATAATATCAGCTCTTTTAAGATGAAAATCAAGGTCTCTTGTTTTTGAATGGCAAACCGTGACTGTTCCATCTCTATTAATGAACATCATCGTTAAGGGCTTCCCAATGACATTCGTTCGATTCACAATCACGATTTCTTGTCCTCTAATATGTATATCATATTCTTCCAGCAACCTAATCATGCCTTTAGGGGTACAAGAACCGTATGTTTCATCGCCAAAATCATTTAGGCCCACGTTTCTGGGATGAAATCCATCCACATCTTTATCTGGATCAATCTTATGTACCACGTCTGTTTTATGCTCTTGAAGGACGCCCGGAAGGGGCATCTGAACAAGTATTCCATCTATCTTCTCGTCCTTATTCAATTCATCGATGTAATCTAAAAGGGTTTCTATTGAAATGTCTGCGGAAAATTTCTTCATTTTTGAATATATTCCAATTTTTTTACATGTCTTTACTTTCATATTGACATATACTTGGGACGCTTTATCCTCCCCAACTAAAACGGTGGCTAAACCGGGAGGTCTTCCAAATTCCTTTTTTCCCTTTTCCACCTTATCCTTCAATTCATTAATGATTTTATCCCTTAATTTTCTTCCATCAAGAAGTAGTGTATTCATAATAAGCTTTAGAGAACGGAACAAAAAAAGTTTTAAGATTCTGATATAGGTGATGAAAAAAATAAATACAAGGAGGAAAAAATTCAATTAGATAGTCATTCTATTACGGTATCGCCAATATCCGTATCCCAAGAGGAGAATTCCTCCCACTACCCCAATTACAATCCCTGCTATTGCCCCAGGACTGGTATAAAGGTCCCATACCTCTCCTGCCAAATAGTCTTTACTTTCAAGAGCATCGGATTTGATTAAAAGTATGGTATTTACTGCATAATAACTTGCAACGGCTGAGGATGAACTTGAACTCGGGTAAGGGTTAATCTCCTGAAATCCGTAATCCTTTGAGCTTTGTCGGGCCATAAGCCAATTCAAAGTAGCTTCGGTATTTTTTAAATCCTCATTGAGCATATTCTTAATTGATACACAGTAATAGGTCAAAAGAATAGAACTTTTTGGTGGGTTTGAAGGAAGGCTATATCCGCCATAATGAT
>CAZEPC010000596.1:0-2725 GCA_964513765.1 uncultured archaeon | reverse complement strand
CCTCTTCTTCCATCTCTTCCTCGTCCAATTCGGAAGGAGAAGGCATTGATATCTTTTTAGTCTTCTTCTTTTTCCGTTTCTTCTTCTTACCTTTATCTTTCAGCAACATTTCATCGCGTTCCTTGATGTCCTCGAAATCCTCCAAGATTTGGATCCTATGTTCTTCCCAATTCTCTTCCACATATATTTCTTTATCTTCACGCATTCCCCGTGAAGCTTCATCCACGACAGCCGCAGTCTCTCTTTCACCCATATCTCTTAAGGTGTTGGCAATCCTGTCGAGTTTTGTTGCACCTTGATCATAAGCACCCCGCGATACATCCTTTTCGGCTGCCGAGAAAATGGCTTGAATGGTTTTAAGCATGTTCTTCCGATATTTGGGCGCTTGGGTTGCGATATATTCCGCTCTTAGAAGCTCCAAATGCTTCAAGGCAATTTCTTTCTGAATAGTCCCCTCTTTCCATCTTCTTCTGATAACATCTACCATATATTCCGGGAAGAAATTTGGAAATTTCACATCGCTGAGCAAGAAGATCCAAACTCTGTCTTTTTTATCCTTAATGGCAGTAATGATATTCTTTTCGGCCAGTTCATTTAGGTATTCATCGAGGTTTTTTATCTCCCGTTCCAACTTCATTGGAAGCTCGGCTTTGGCAACATAGCCCTCTCTGAGTATCTTAATTATCTGGTACATATCAGGGTCGGAGATAATTTTTGCAATCTTTACACTGTCTCGACCTGTGATTCGATAATCTTTAAAGAAATTGGTGGTTTGATCAACATATTTATCCCGCAACTCACCCGGCATTTGACCGTCCTTTGCTGCATTGTATAATTCTACATGAGGAGTTCTTATTGCGGCAACATCTCTAACCAGAAACACATATTCTAAGGTTACTTTCTTTCCTTTTGAGATATTGATTTCCTCTATTAAATTTGTCTTGCCTAACGGCCCTAATAGACCCTCGATGTCCGTAATTTCTTCCCCGATTTCTTTACTTATCCACTTTGCCAGACCTTCCTTGGTCATTGGACCTTGTGTGAGACGCTCAAGTAGAAGCCTTCTGTTATTATCTCGATAAATAAAGGAATATCTTTGTTCCTCGTTAATACTCACATATTTTTGGATTCTTTCGAAGGATTCCGCGAAGAATTCCTCAAACCCCGGTTTTCCCACCGTGGGAATAATCATATTGGCGATCTCACCCAATCCTTCTTCGTACTGATTGGGATCCTCTTCCGGATCTAAAATTAACGCCACAAAGAATTGATCTGTGGTTTCGTCCTCGGGTAATCCGCTATAATACGAGACGATGTTGTTCCTCTTAACCCGCATAGACATAATACCGGCTTCCTCAGAAATGGCGTGTGTGCTGAAGATGGTTAGTAAATCATCATCAGAGAGTAACCCACTCACCTCTTCTGGATAGGCCCCTTCCAGTACAACCCCTAAACGATCATCCCATCTTGAAACTATAATTCCACGCAAATAATGTACAACTCCAAATCGATTTTCGATTCTTTTTGTTATTTATTTCTTTATTTTAATGATTCTAAAGAGTAATAGGATTTTTTTTAAAAACAACAGATATAAAGTTTTGAACATTTTAGTAATTTCCGAACATTTGATTCATGTGAAGTGTTTTCAAAATTTGTAATCCTTTCTTATTTGTTATTTCTTTTTTTATCCTAATAAAAGTTATTTTAAGGTGATTCTTGTTGATTATCCGAAAATGTAATCCGACACAAAAACCTTTTTAGAGAGGAAAAATAGTAAAATTTTCTAACGATTTCCAATTAGCCCATTATAACTAATAGCAAAATCCTTTCCAATTAGCCCATTATAACTAATAACTAAAAAATGTCTGGTTTTTTAGGGGATGATTTTTGTGTCCCATTTTTGACGAAATGTCTCTATTTGTTCCTTCATAAACCGGTCAAATTTCCGCTTGGCATAGTTATCCTCGGAAGACACCTTATTCGCAATCCAATACAGATATTTGTGGATGTGGGGGTGCCTACAGTCCTTGAGTAAAACGTTAAGTTCATTGGTTTGTATCTTTTCCACAATCTGGGAGGGTTTCCAGAAGAAAAACCACTCAAAGAGTGGGATCATTTTCATCAATAAAATTAGACATAATTCCCTAAAATCATCAAAATCGTAATGGAATTTTTGCAAACACTCTTTTAAGATTTCTACCTCTTGATGTACTTCATTTTTCTTAGCCTTTAGGTCCCACACTTCAATTTGACTTATACCTGCAATTACCGCATATCTTCCGTTCATGGAGACCTCCACCCGCGCTTCCTTAAGATCCTTATTTCTCCAAAGATGTATCCTTTGCTCTGTTTCATAGTCATATATCATATTTGTTCCGTCCAAAAAATTGCAGATGATTGTGTTCCCATTAGGACTCATGGAAATTGCTTTAAGATTCTCTAAAATTATCGAAACTTCAAATTCCTTAATCTTATCAAGCTGAAGAGTAAAAAAAATGGATCTTCCGGACAACAGGGTGTACAATACTAGGACCCGGGCATTTTTTCACAATTCCGATTATCTCCTCCCATGCACCCAAGGCAATCCGTTTCATGTCGGGGGAAAGGCACACTGCATAGATGGATCGGGTCACATCCTCGATCTTTTCCACAATATCCCCGCTCTCGATATCTCTGATCAGAATTGTGCCATCCAAGGAACTACTTGCCAAATACCGTCCGTCAC
>CAZEPC010000595.1:0-2728 GCA_964513765.1 uncultured archaeon | reverse complement strand
CGGTATTGTGAAGGTTGTTTTTGAAAAAGCTTTCCTAATTTGTGAATTTTCATATACGCTTGATTACTCTCGATTACTTAAAAATCTTTAAAATGTCAACTCATAATCAAAAAAAGGGGGAAGTCGTTTTTCCTAAGAGAGCATAGTTTTTTCACAAAAATCTTTAAAAAAAAGAGTTTTTTGATGCCTAAGGCAATTTAAAAATACCCTAAAACAAAAGAAGAGTAACAGAATGTCCATAAAACCGATTGAATAAAGTTATTGATTAATTTTCTTAATTTTGACCATATTCTTACGAACTAACCCTTGTAAAATCTCAAACACATATTCAAAATCTTTTTCCAAATTTTGGGCAATGATTTCTACTGGTGTTTCCCCGTCAATTGTTTCTATGATCTCGTATTCTTTATTGGATATAATCCCCAATTGTCTGGCCATAGGATTAATCTTGGCGGTGACCTCGGGGACGCGCAAGAGCTTTTGGTTTTCTCCATCGCCGGGGATTTGTACATTTATATTTTTGAAAATTTCCATTCCCCGAACACTCCAATTCTTATCAATATAGAGGGTAATTCCATGTGCTGGAGTTCCATGGATATCGACGTACTCAAATGGATATCTGATGCTGTCAGTGGCCACAGCTTTTTTGACCTTAATTGTAATGTCTTTTTTACAAACGGGACATGTAAGTTCATATTCTACATGATTTTTTTTGTTTGAAATCAGGTGTGCCATATCCATATAATCGATTCCGTTGTTTTGCTTATGTTATAGATCTATCTGGGTTGTTGTATTTAAAAAAGAATTTTATAAATTTGTCGTTATTATTTTAAAACGGGTCAATAGAAATTGGAGTAGAGATTGATATATTGTCCCATATTCTTATTTTTCTGGAAAATTTGTTTCAATTCTCTGGGATGCAACCCTAAATATTTTTACAGTATTCATCAAGTTTTTGATATCCCTTCCAGCTCCCACTAAAACAAATCTTCCTGCATTTGATACCACAATATAACCGTTTTTTGCCCTAATAATCGCTTCATTTAACGGTTCATCGAAAGTTCTGAGCATAGTTTGTTTACCGGTCATGTTGAGGGCAGATGCAATTCCAGATAGTGCATCTGAATCAGTATTGTTATAGGTAGGAAGTGCTGCATAGGCAATTTGGTATCCGTGTTCCGTAACTAAGGCTATTGCCTCAATATTAGTATTTTCCGTGATGTATGTTATCTCTGGTTCAAGCTTCATAATGTCTTCGGGACCAAGCCCCAAATCTCCACCGAATTGAGTCATTTTTATCTGATCCTACTTTTTTTCTGTTTATATTACTTACTTAGTAAGTATTCTATTAAATGTTTTAATATCTTTTAATTTTATTTTGGGTTTAACTAAGATATAATAATTTAGAAAGTATATATTAATTATAATTCAAATCAAATACACTTAGCAAAAACCAGAAAATCAAAGATGATAATTTATGAGCATGATGGAAGAGTACTTAGAGCTTCAAGAGAAATTTGAGAAAGCTAAGAAAGAACTAGAAAAAAAAGAAAAGGAAATCAGCAAAAAGGATGAAAAACTCCTAGATCTCAGCCAGAAGGTTAATGATCTTACAAATAAAGCGGTGAAAGGTGAGGGCGATACTAAAAGATTTCGTAGTATGGTATCGATGTTGAAGGAGGATAAAAAAGAGCTTACCCAAGAAAGAGAAAGACTTATAGAAGAAAATGATAGGCTTAGTACCCAAATAAAACAATTCGCCCACACGATCGAAACCAGTAATAAAACCCTCGAAGCTAAAGAAGAAATGCTCCTTTCAAAAGAAGAACAACTTTTGCAAAAAGATAAATCCCTTGTTGAGAAAGAAGAGAAAATTGACAACCAAAGGGAAAAAATTAGCAAACTTTCCGATGAAAAAGAAAAAATTCAAACCGAGAAAATTGAATTTATGGAAAAACTTTCCAATGAAAAAATTGAGCTTGTTGAGAAAGTCGGAGAATTGGAAAAAAAACTTCAAGAAACAGAGCAGGAATATCAAAAAATCAAATCCAAATTCAGAACCGCTCAAGACGATTTATTGGCTAAATCAATGGAATTTGAATCAATCCAACAAAAAAATTCCAAATTAGAAAAAGAAAACGAAAAAGTAGATGAATATAAAGAAAAGATTGAGGAATTAGAAAGTCAATTAGAAGATCAAGGTGTCTGCGTAAGTTCTGATGAGGTTGAAGAATATAAACAAACGATTGAGGAACTTCAAGCAAAAATCGAAAATCTACAAGGGGAGGCTGGGGAAAATGCTCAGATTCGAACATATCATATAGTTCCCGATTTGATGGCTGATATTAAGGAGAATCTACAAGATGTATCCAAGACGGTAAGATTGATTTTACCCAATATTAAAGATATTGAAAAATATGGAATATTGGGAGAATTGGAATCGCTTCCTCGTACGGTGCTGAAGAATATTGCTTGTAAAGTGGATACCTCAAGTGATTCTTCAATTGTTGCTGATCTTAAAAGGGCAGGATTTAAGATAACCGATTATAGAGGAAATAACCTATTTGCACTAGCTGTTGATAACTCCACTATTTCAATGGGTGTGAGAGATGATAGTTCCACCGAAAAAGTTATCGGCGTATATTGTAGTAATAAGGAACTTGTAAAATTACTAACCCAATCAATAATGAATCCATTCATTAAGGGCATTAAGCTCTAGATCTAATAA
>CAZEPC010000594.1:0-2730 GCA_964513765.1 uncultured archaeon | reverse complement strand
TTCAATCAAGACATTGGAGCATGGAATGTATCGAGCGTCACAGATATGTCATCAATGTTTAGCTGGGCAGAGGTATTCAATCAAGACATTGGAGCATGGAATGTATCGAGCGTCACAGATATGTCATCAATGTTTAGCTGGGCAGCAATAACTAATACAAATTTTGACAATATTTTGAACGGTTGGATTGCTTATCAAGATACCCTTCGAACTGATGTCACACTTGATATAACTGCCACCCATACGAGTAATTCGGAAACCGCTTATCAGATTCTAACCGATGATCTCAACTGGACAATAAATGAGATATAATAGAAGTGGATGAGACGATATATCGGTTAAATATACCGGTTAAATCAATTTTTTTTCTTTTTATGTTTAAGTTAGCAATTTCTTGGTAAAAGCCAAAATATCGGAAACTGAGAGTTAACAAACACCAATAACATACCAAATACGTGTTCGGTAACATTTTTAAAAGCCATAAGTTATTGGCCAAGTCTAAGAAAGCGAACAATAACCTGCTTGAAAAGGAAAAGTTCCAATGGGAAGAACTCGATGTAAGCCATCTGTATGACAGAGATCTAAAACAGATTAAACTGATAAGCCTTAAAAGAAAAGAGGATATTGAGGATTGCATTGATCAATTATTGGGAAAATTCTAACGGACGAGGTTATTGGAGGAATTATCGCCGATGAGAAGAGAATCACAAACATCGTTGGCTCGGATTTTTACAACCAATATATACATCTGTTTATCAGTTTGCCTTCCAAGCAACAATACCTGTGTTTTCAAACCTGAAATCTATTATTTTCCCACCCATTTTTTCTAGTTTTCGTGAAAGAGATACTTTATCTAAGGGTTCAATGCAGATCAGGAGAAATCCCCCCCCTCCTGCCCCCAGTAATTTACCACCTAGAGCCCCATGTTTTCGGGAATATTGATATAATTTTTCAATATCTTCATTTGAAATTTTCTGGCTTAATTTTTTCTTTGCCACCCATGCAAGATGCTGAAGACGCCCCCATTCTTCCAGCATTTTTGGATTTTGCTTCACCAATACATCCCGCATTTGTTTTGCCCTGAGCTTGAGCAAACGCATACCTTCATTGAAATCCACTTTTTCATAATTTGAAAGAACCTCATCTTGAATTTCCGCAGAGATATGTGTTTTGCCCGTATAACAAAGAAGGAGGCGGTAATTCAACTCTTCTAAAAAGTTTGGATCGAGGGTGAGGGAATATACTTTCACATCATCGGTAAATTTAATGAAATTGAATCCTCCGAAAGCCGCCGCATATTGGTCTTGATAACCGCCCGTTTGTTCAAGTTCATGGCGCTCAATCTCACAGGCCATTTCTGCAGTTTCATATTTTGATATTTCTTGGTTTTTAAGTTTAGCGAACACCCCAATCAACGCCACAGTAAGGCTGCTTGAGGTACCCATCCCAGATCCTGCAGGCAAGTCGGAATGGACGTGGATATCGCATGGAGTACGGATGTGAAAACGATTCAAGACCGCCTTGAAGATGTCGAAATTGCCATCATACCGGAAAGTAATTTCAGGATCCGAAGGTATCTTAATTTCAGTTTGCTTGCCTAAATCATAGGCAAAAATGCGAATCATTCCGTTGGTTGATTGAGAATTTGGGATTTCATCTTTAATTTCTACGCTCACATACACGTACTTGTTAATAGTGGTACTGATGACTTGACCGCCGTGTTCCTCACAGTAAGGAGGAAGATCTGTTCCTCCACCAGCGAATGATATCCGTAAAGGGGCACGGCTTCGGAAGATATTATTATTCATAATATGTTATTATTGGAATTCATCAGTTTTTAAGTTAAGGAAATTAGCAAATAAGGAAATAAGGACAACAAAACCGAATTTTGATTTATTTTTCCGGTGAAAGCCATGCAAAGTTCATTGGTGGTTTTTCGGAGATACGAATGTCCTATTCGTATGTAATCAGCCATTTCCACATAGGAACAACATCCGAAAAAATATGGCTGGTTTGCTGGAAAAAATTCCTGAAAAGGATTGTAATGAAGAGATTAATGACCTCAAACAAATTTTGGTAAGTTCTAATCAAAAGAATTGTAATAATTATAATGATAATTATAATAACGATACAAAAAGAGAAACCCTATACAAGTCTGGGAATAATCTTCACGAAATTATAGAGGATCTTTTCCACTTGCTAATCGATCAAATGAAACACTGGGTAAAACTCTCGAGCTACCATAGACCCGATAATGCGATTGCAAAAGCAATTAAAATTAATCATCTTCTCCACATCAATATTCAAACAATCAATTCACAGTTCAATTGGAATAATTGGATAGAGGATTTTATAGAAGAAAATAGAAGATTGAGACGACTAAAGAGGATACTCATTGAAGCAAACATCCTCTCCAAAAACGGAAAGAAATTATTATAAGAATCTCCCAATTTTTAAAAATTTCTCAAGGTTCTCCCTTGTGATCCATTTGAAGTTCAACAATCCTTTGTAAAATCTAAAGGAACAAGAAGTAAAGAGGAAAAAACACAACTTGTGATCCATTTGAAGTTCAACAATCCTTTGTAAATATTTCCTTACTTTTTATCAAGATACTTTTCCATCTTTTTGATGATTTTATCCTTTTCCACCAGAGCTTTATCCTTTTCCTCCAGAGCTTTATCCTTTTCCACCAGAGCTTTATCCTTTTCCTCCAGAGCTTTATCCTTTTCC
>CAZEPC010000593.1:0-2732 GCA_964513765.1 uncultured archaeon | reverse complement strand
GCAAACTCGGTTTCGTTCAGCGTGCCGTAATCCTCCGCATCTTGGATTATCAAGCCCATCTGTTTATAACTCTCATCCAGCAGGAGAAAGATATTTTCCGGCCCTTGTCCACCCCCTTGTTTATAAAGGGCTTGTAAATAATTCACCTTCCGCTCCGTGGTTTGATTTGTCCCAGTTTGATTCTCTGGCCTAAGCAAAAAAGCTAAATCCGATCTATACTCGCTGTGCGAACTATTGGCAAAATAGATGAACGAATGCTCGTAATGGAATATACCGATTACGATATTGTCCCGAAAGGAGGCTCCAGCCCTTGTGTCATCGGAATTATTATCCAGTACCCCACCTATTCCCTCGGCAGTAGCATTCTCAACTGCACCACCCTCATTATCCCCAATACCATCATTACCACGTCCATCCCCGCTTGTGAGGGATGTTGAGGTATCCAAGAACGAAATTTCCGGACCGCTCATGCTGTCTCCCAGAGACATTTGATAGGAAATGGTGGAAAACAGACAAATCACCGTAAAAAGCGCTAAAATTTTCCGATTTTCCTTGCGATACAATCGGTTCCGGGAAATATAGAGGATATACAAAAATACGCCGAAATATAACACCGGCATCCATAGCATAAGGAATCGAAGGGAAAAGAAATAGGCAAAGCCAAGCGCATTCAATCCCACAATAACCAGCGCCACGCAGATCACGTAAAGAAAATTGATTTTTCCGAGAATATTATATTCCCGGAATATTTGAATCGCAATAACGGCCAAACTAATAAATATCCCAAAGATCACATAGTTCATATACGCCGCCAATTGGTTACCGATTGGATTTTCCATGTAGTTTTTAAGAAAACCCTGCACAGAATAATTGAGAACCAGAGGAATAATAACCGCAATCATGGGTATGATGAGTTTATACAAATACTTTTTCTCTATAAGCACCGCGGTATTTCGGTCCCCGTTGATAATATGTACCCCTCTATCCGCAGAAAAGGTATATTGATCGACAAACTTCTTCAAAAAGAGCACAAAACATACCAGAAGGGGGATGAAAATCAAAAGAAAGATCCACACATTCAATCCGAAAACCAGCACTTTCCCGCCTTCCACCATAAGATAGCGGGTCATAATAAAGGTCACAATATAAGAATACGGATTAAGCACAAGATTCAAAAGTACAAATCCCAGATAAAAGCCCAATTCCTTCCAATATCTCTTATCTTCCAATCCCAAAAAAAAACTGATAAACATAAAAGGGATCAAGTAGCCGTACAGATTGATCACGTGGGTCATGAGCGATACAAAAAAGAACACGGATTGGACCACATAATAGGGAAGAAAACGGTAACCCCTGGAAAAACCCTTTTGCTGGAATTGTTTTTGATTATACACATATAAGATGATGATTTGGGTGCCCAAAATCACATTAAGGGAGGTGGGCCAGTATTGAGTGAATGTGTTTAAGAATCCAGTTGATGGTGAAATGGTTAAGGCTGAAAATAGCACCATACTCAAAATAATCGTATTTTTCCGGTTTAAGAATAATACAGAAAGGCAGTAAAATAAGAGACACAACAAGGGAATTTGCACAACCCCGATAAACTTGGCCACCCAGATGAGTTTTAGATCGGAGAGAAAGGTAAAAACCACGGTAATAAAATGATAAAGTAGGTCTCCCCGGTAGACATCTCTGCTCATAAAAAGCCCATCCTCAAAAAGGTCTTGTGCTAAATGTGCATGGTACCGCGGATCGCTCACCGGCAGAAGTTCAGGCCCCAGTGCCCCGAAAACCGAGAAAAGGACAATAAAGATAAGGAAAAGAAATGAGTTCGAGGAGAAAAGCGAGAGAAACGAATGTTTTAATTCAACAATACTAAGTTTTTCTGGATTCCGGGAACGGATATTCACAAAACCTTCTCTAAAATCTTCTTTAAAATCTTCTTTAAAGCCCTTTTTAATTTCTTTTTTGGATTTAGTTGCCGGTAGTGCCTTTTTCCCCCCATCCGTTCCCTTATCCTTGCCCTCAATCTTACTTTTGACTCTTTTGTCAACCTCGCCTTTTGCCAAATTTCCCTCCCGAAAGATTAAGGTGTCGAAATTATGTCCTATCTCGTAGATAAGGAGGGGGATAAATTGAAGATAAAAAATCACCAATAGCCTGGGTTTTGAAATCCTTATTTGGAGGTTAATAAACAATAAGCCGAAGAGCAACCAATACACAATTGAAAGCATTATCGAGAAAGTTATTCGTACAATATTGAATTCTCGATAGTATAGAGAACTTAATGAAAAACCCGGAATGAGAAGAACCATAAGAAAGGCCACAACTGGGCTTAAAAATGAAAATGAATATTTTTGGCGAAACAGAAGGGGTATACAACCAAGCAAAGAAACAAGTAAGAACAACGAATTTAATCTGATGATGGTTCGGCGGGAAATAACCCTTAGATCCTCGGATTTCCATTCAGAATTTGTATGGTTATATATGTCCCGTTTCACATTTTTTGAAAACATATGGTCAATTTTCCCCTCTGTAAGTTCTCTCTATCTATATCTATGTTATCTTTTAAGCCCCTCTATATCAAAGATCATCGGATTCATCAAGTTTGCTAAAAGGATCTTCGTTATTTTTCATAAAATCCTTTAGTGAGGGGTTATTTTTATCTCGATCGGATAAAATCGGATCCTTTATTTTCCATTCCGCCCCAATGTTCGGATCATCCCACATGA
>CAZEPC010000592.1:0-2751 GCA_964513765.1 uncultured archaeon | reverse complement strand
GGACTATTAGGATTATTTTTTTTAATTGGTCTTTTATCGAACATACAGATTTACCATCAAAATTGGGAAGAAAAATCACCTAATACCTTCATTTCACGAGATATCATCTCTTCAAAAAAGGAGATGGTCCCTATGTATTCAGGTAATGTGAGTATAATTCGGGATAATATCACAAATATATGGGATGAATCGGGTACAGCATTTACCGTTGAAGATGGACAAATAATAAAAGTTATTGCAAAATGGAACGCCACCTATTCGTCGGCCGAATTACAACTTCAAAAATACGAAAGTGGATCTCAAGAATGGAATCAATTTAATACGATATCTCCAGATCCAGAATGTATTGGAACCCAATTTTCTAATTTTACTCTCACTCTTTATGATGATGAAACAACAACAACAAGATTGTATTTAACAGTTGATAACGGATCATGGTCTGAAGAAATCTCTCAGAAATACCGAATTAAAAGTCAATCTGCACCAAATATAAATGATGATTCCGAAAATGTGAAATATGGATGTATAGAAAGTGGAAGTCAAAAAGGTATAATACTGAGATGGCCAGAAAAATTTACTGATAATATTGGAATCCATAAGTTTAAACTTGCTAGGAATATAAAATCAACATTCGATACATCCAACCCAATAAATGATGATAATTTTGATTCACAAAGTTTTATCATTGAAACAACGGACACAGAATATATAGATTATTCAGTATCAGAGAATGAAGAATATTACTATGCAATAAAAGCAATAGATTATGTGGGATTAGATAGCGAGGTTCATGCAATTTCAAAGGTAATGTATCTCGATTTTGAATTACCTAATGTGAAAAATAGTTCGATTGTTAAAGATTCAAATAAAATTAATATTGATAATACTACCCTAAATCATGATGATGTCATAAAATTAGAGATTGAAATGGAACAAGATGACCTCTCCAGCGGATACATCATGATTCAATCCGAAAATAACCCCGTTATAGAGTTCAGACAAAATTTAAGCCCTACAAATGATATAAATAGATTATGGGAAACCGGGGAGATAGAATTAGAAAAAGGGATTTATCTATCAGGTATATATAATTTAGAGATCCACCTCACAGATAAAATGAACAACACAAATGAAATAGTCATAGAGAGTGCATTTTACATCCCTAAGGCCCAACAAGAGCCAGAACCTAATTGGGCATTGATTGGGGGATTAAGTGGGGGAGGAGTAATTCTTGTCATTTTGGGATTTGTATTTTATAAAAGAAAAAGAAAAAAATCGGATAAAAAATCAGAAGGGATTGAATTTTCAAAAGAAAAGAGAAAAAAAAGAAAGGGAAAAATATATTCAGGTGCCTCATCCGTGGGTAAGCGTTCTGGACAAGCTGCAGATCTTTTACAAAAAAGAAGAGGCAAAAAAGGGAAATCTTCAAAGAGAAAAAAGAAAAAAATAAGGAAGAGAAAAAAAGGAAAAGCAAAAATTCCAAAAAGTAAAGCAAAAAGAAGTGTTTCAAAAGAACCTTCATCAGTTAGTAAAAAAATATCAACAAAAAAGATTTCAAATAAGAATCATAAAGAAATATCGAAAAAACCGAATGCGATGCAATTAAAAACGCAAGAGCGGAAGGTAGATTTGAAAAGAAGAATGAATTTTCTTAATTCCAAAATTGATTCTTTAAATCAAAATATGGAATTGATGAAGGTAATATTGGGAGAAACCGCAAAAATTACCGAGAGTAAAATTAAATGTGAAAAATGTGGAACGGAAATATCTCAAAATTGGAATTTATGTCCATATTGTCTATTGGAGAGTAAATCAGAGGAGATTGCTGAGAAAAAAGAATTAATTGAAAAAAATCGAAACACCCGAATTTGTCCAAAATGTAATAAAATATTGGATCATGCCTGGACTGAATGCCCTTATTGTCTTATTGAAAAAAATGAGAATGAATAAGGAATTTTTGATTAAAAAGAATTTTTAATTATTTTTTTCACTTCTTGATAAAAAAACACAATTATTAATGTAAAGGTAAAAAACAAGAGAATTATTGATAAACTTAGATATCTTACGAAAAGTGACATTAACTGCACGTTTTCAAGGACTTCAAAATAAATATAAAATACTTCAAGTCTTAACATATAATAAAATGCCAAACCAGAAATTCCATACAATAGGGAGATTAAAAAGATCTTAAAACACCGTTTATTCATCCAAAATAAGATTATACCCATTAAAAAATATCCTAAATAGCAGTAAAAGAAAGAGATTAGATAGTTATTATAGACAAAGACACCTAAAAAAACTCTTTGTGGTTCAAAACCCAAGTTATTATTATTATTTTGTATAAAATAGATAATAGAGATTAAAAATGAAGTCACCAAACAGTAAAATATCAACAATAATAGATTACGAAAAAATCTCCTATTCCTTCCTAATCTCAGTTCATTTTGTTTGTTTTTTCTAAAAATCTCACTACTTTCTAATATCATATTTTTCACAAAAATTAATAAGATGAATGGTAAGAGCCACTGGAAATATCTATAATTATAAGAAAATGAAATTATCGGGAGGATTATAATATAATAAGTAAAGGAAAACAGCACGTTTTCTTGAGAATATTTTTTCTTTTTCCTTAAATGCAACAAATCCCAAAAAAAATAACCAAAAACCATTAAAATTTGAAAAATTATATAAAAACTAAAATTAAAATCTAAAAATTCTAATTGAAAAAAAGAATCAAAAAACCAACTATCA
>CAZEPC010000591.1:0-2768 GCA_964513765.1 uncultured archaeon | reverse complement strand
ATCGCTTAAATCATCCACGTATTCTGCTTGCTCAGGGATCCACCACTCATCGTTGTAGAAATCGCAATTGGGAAGGGACTTCGGGGAGGAAAATTCCGATTCGGAGGAAATTTCCCCATCCTTCCAGTAGGTTTTGAGGTTGTCCCCGAAACCCACGCCGTATTCTTCGATGTTGGGATCCGTATGTCCAAAATTGTGGCCATAAGGGACGTAGGAATTCCCTTCCTCGACCGTGTGGTTGATCTGCGGAGCCAAGATCGGGTCTTGCATAACAACCACCTGTTTGGATGTCTCGTACTCGGTTAGGGTGGAGCTTTGACAGACGCTTCCCCCCGAGGAGGTGCAGATCCGGTACTCATAGGTGAAATCTAAGGTGATCTTAAAGATATACCCAGAGCTCTGATAGGGGACGGACATATTGTCATACCGCCCAAAGCTCCCGGAATTAAGTTCCGAACCGTTCTCCCCTATAACTCTAAAGGTGGTAGAGTATGTTTCTGCCCCGTTTCCGGTGGAGGTTGCCGAACAGCTCACGGTGGTGTTAGCTCCCACTTCGGTTAAGTAGTAGGTGCACTCCATCGTGTGTGTTTGGTCCATGTAATAACTGCCGGATAATTCTATGGAGGTTTCAAAGGTGTGGGTGAGAGTATAGTGGGCGTCGGCCGAAGCCGTGGGACTTTCTGGGATACTCATGGGAGTTTTGATACAATATCCCGTGATTGATCCGGAAGTCCCTTTCAGCGACCCGGCCATAGTAATAAATGAAAAAACCAATAACGCCAGGACGCCGCCCGTGAAAAATTTGAAAAATTTCGTTTTTCTGTATTTTTGAACGAACATTGAAATTATATTCGCTTTCTTTGTATATAAGCAATACCCTACATAACTATTGTCTTTAGTTCTCAGCCACCATTGCTTATTGCAATTAATCTGATGGAATAATTCCGATGAGAAGAAAAGAGAGGGTTTCTGGACTCATCATTCGATTAACACCCAAAAGATTGATTTGAGGAATACCGAAAAAACACGTTAAATTTCCTTTCATCCAAACAAAATAACAAAAAATGAATGTAAAGAACACTCAAATCTGTTTTTTAGACCTTCAAAAAAGAAAAAAAGAACATAAGAGTAGTAAGAGTTACAAGAGTTTTACAAGATTCAAATTCCCACAATATTTATCAACTTTGAATAAAAAAATTGAAAAATTTTTTATGATGGGGAAATGGATGTTCAATTCATTTCGACTAAAATAAATAGGTCAAATTATCAAAAAATAGAGGAAAACTTTATAAGGACAATTTTCCCATATAAAAATAAGAATATATATTTTAATGAGATTTTGATATATTATTCATTAAAAATGATCTTAGTTCCTAATCTGTACAAAAGGGGAATTATTTCAATTTATTCAAGATGATAAGTATTATGGGTGTGAAATAGAATAGCAACATGACAGATTCCCATTATAATGCAGATTGAAAGAAAACCAAAATAAAGTGATATTTTCTCGAACTCTAAATATATTGATATTACGACAAAATTAATATAAAAAAAAGTAATTTACTATATGGAGTTTATAAAAATGGATTTTTTCCAAAAAATCGATGAGATGAATGACGAAGATAGGGAACAATGCAGAAAAAACCTCCAAAAGTCAAGACAAGAATATCAAAGATTTCTACGGGAAGAAATAGTAGATCCTTCTTCAGATTTTAGATCTAGAAGTAGTGGAGGACCTCTAAAAAAAGATAAAGAAAAAATTAAACGTGCAAAAAATATCTTATATAATTTTAAAGAAATTAAATAAACTTTTTTATTACTTTTTACATTTATTTGTTTAGACAATGGAAATTGTGGAAAGATTAATTAATAATAAGAAAATTCTCAGCCCTTTGATTGAGAAAAAACAAACCATTAAAAGCCTACTATATGAGGCAATTAAAAAAGCTAATATCCACAAAAAACATTCCTTAACTGAAATTGAAAAAACAAAGACAAAACCTTTAGCCCTCAATGATATACATATTGATTTTCTCTCATATTATCTTGAGAGAAATGGAGTTAATTTAATAATCATCGAAGATGAATACATTGACAGAAATTTCCTTAAAGATTTCATCACATATCAGATTTATTGTTATGGTCATTATAAAAAAACTTGTGTTAGATTACATTTCTACAAGATTGAATCTCAAAAAGATATTGAATCTATTTTCTATGAAAAATTACCTGGGAAACAAACCCAAAAAAAATATTTGGGAAATTGTGTAATTCGACCTTTACCAAAAACATATTTCGGTCGTTTATTATTAAAACCAATAAATCTACTCAAAGAAAAAAAATCAGATATAATAAAGGATTTTTTTGTTGGTAGAATTTTTTCAAGCCATCTTTTTGGATTAACATACAACATACGGACAACACCAATCACGGGGCAAGATCCGTCCTTTGGAGTTTGTTCTTCTGTAAGTTTATGGGCAATATTACAAATTGTGGGGCCAAGATGGGAATTAGGTAAAATCCCTTCATTATCGGAAATTACTAAAAACGCGAATTCTGTGCATGGAAAAGACAGGATAATTCCCAGTTCCGGAATTAATATCGAAGAAATGGTCTATGTATTAAAACAAATTGATCTTTCTTTTGACATTTATCAAAATCCTTTTGATAAAAGAGAATATAACAAACATTTTCCCTATCTTTTATCATCCTATTTAAGAGCTAATATTCCAATTATATTAAAAGTAAAATGGTTAGATAGAATTAAT
>CAZEPC010000590.1:0-2769 GCA_964513765.1 uncultured archaeon | reverse complement strand
TACAGAAATAAATTGTTGAAGATTTTAACGCAAAATTATTTCCAAAACTTTTATCTGACCACCAATCCAATTTCCCTTTTCATCTATTTATTGTATGTATTATATGTATGTAGGTTATGAGTTTGATATGTCATCTCTACATATTTCAATATCTCATTATATCTTGGGTAAGGGTTTGCCTACAACATCCTCAAATACTTGTGAAAATATTTCCACAACTTTATTGAATGATTGCTGTGAAGGTTGTTTTCCCCCATAGATAACCGCTTCAATCGCTTGAACAAACGGATATACATGGGACGGATCTTGATTATATTTTTGAACCATTATCATAGCATAATCCCTAATGCTTTGAGATGGCTTTTTTGGTTCTCTAAATTTGGCACCGCAGATCATGCTATAGAGCATAAACATATATGCGATTGCCTCTTTTTTCCGATCAGATGCAACCAGCGTTCTAATATTGTCTAACTTGGAGCCAATATCAAATTTCCTGACTCCTTTCTTTTTTTTCTTCTTACTAAACAATCCCATTTTCAATCACTTTAATTTGTTTCAATTTTTTTATTAGATCTATTAAGTTCTAAAGCTATATTTTATATTTCTTGCTTTTATTTTTTTTGTAGATTATGGTTTTTTATACATTTTACATTGTTTATTTTTATTTGGTGTATTTAATGCTTTTTTGTGAAGTGTTAATATTTTTTTGATTAATTTTCTTGTATTTCAATTTCAATAGTCTCCGATGCTGAAACCTCATCACCTTTCATCAATGCATATTTCATCACAGATCCTGTAAGCTCTTGGAAAATATTTCCGAATAAATTCATCGCCTTTTCGAAGACTTTCTCATCAACCTTTAAATTCCCATAAATTACACTCTCTACCAATGAGACATACGGATAAATGCGTAATGGATCTTGACCATATTTAGTTACACAAATTATTGCAAATTCCCGTAAAGTTTGGTGAGGTTTCCTAGAAATGGCATATTTTTCATTTATGAGATCCGAATAAATATGATATGTATAAGCAATTGCCTCCCGCCATTTTCCCGCATCGCATAAGGACATAATAATTCCCATCTTACCAGTCTTATCTACTACCCGCAGTAAAGCCTCTCTTTTTGCGAGAATATCCATCCTTTTACGTTGAAACACAACTAAACCAACAATCACCCCGACAACCACTACAATGGGAATAGCAATTTTACCCCAGTTTTTTTCGGGAGTCCCGCCTATTTGGGTATTATTAACATTGGGTTCCTCAACTGGAGGTTCGGGTATTGGTGGTGCATCTTGAACCTCTAAGGTGAAATTACTCAGCACATCGGTGTAATTAGCAATAGTGGAATCAAAATCCTCTAACATAAAATTAATTTGGAACGTAGTATTGGTTTCGATGAATCCGGCATCGTCTTCCAAATTAAAGGTGTAATCAAATCCACCCGTGTCGTTGATGTCAATTTGATCAAAGGGGGTCATTTCCCCATTAAGATGAATATTGAGTGAATGCTCCGATAATAAATCCCCTTTACTTTCACTTCCATTTACCGCAAGGGTTCCGAGAATCCTCACATCGCCCGAAGGATAGACAATTTGGGAGTAACTCCCGGGATTTCCCAATTCACTCACAGGCGCAGATTCATTATCAGCATTTATAATCTTAAACGAATTATTCAATACTTCACAACTGGCCACCCTAATAAGTTCTATAGATTTATTTGAATATTCGTACTCATAGAATGAATCTCCCCTAACATATTTCTCTGTGGTATTAAGGAATTCAAATCCGATATGCGTCCATCCATCCATTCTTTCGGTTATCGGGACTTGATTTGACCCAGTGTCAGCTATAGGAGATAACGCAGTCCTCTTTTGAAATGCGGGTGTTTGATTGATATACATATTGATTCTGTTTTCGGCCGTACTAAAAGGCAATGGTTGATTATTCGCATCGGTTACATTATAAATGACATTGATATCATCATCCGGCAAAACTGCTTTATCAATACCCGGAAAAATTATTTCCATATTGGTGGTTGTGGTAATTTCATGTTCAATTGGAGGGCTTTGGACAGTATTTTTATTAACAAGTACTCCATTTGGAAATTCTGCAGAAGCTGGTTCGGCAGTTATATTTGCCAAAAGTGACATATTGGAGGAATATTCATAATCCAAGGAAACAGGAATCTCAATTTCAAAATCTCCCGGTTCTGATCCCCAATTTCCGGAATATACAGTCAAATTAACATCGCTATGGCCGTTTAATCCACCTTGTCCGTCATATGAGATTCCATCAATAATGGGATACACTTTAAGACCGGATTTATTTTGAAAACTCCCACCCTCAACAATTTGAACATAACCCCGTAATTTAAATGAATTTCCAATAATTGTATGGCTTTGGTTAAGCTCCCTTCCATCATCAAAAAGGAAGAGTTTGGTATTATATGGAGCACTTGTTTTTGGTATTTGATTTCCGTTATTTGATAATGTATTACTATTATTGTTGTTATTATTAGTAGGATTTGAAATTAAATTATTAATTCCTATTGTGTTTAATACACTAAATAGAATAATAATAAAGATTGAAATAACCACTATACCCATCTTGAAGGCTCTAGATTTTTTGTTAGATTTTTCATGGAAATCATTTAATTTAGGAATCATAATATTTATTCACTTTTTTATTATAGTTTTTGATTTTTTCTTTAAAATATTTTTTTCATTCAATCTCTTCTTTATCATTAATTTAAATAGAGTTTTT
>CAZEPC010000589.1:0-2778 GCA_964513765.1 uncultured archaeon | reverse complement strand
AATCGAACCAAAATTAAAAGAAAAAGTGTTGGGCTGCCTTTTTCGTGGTGGGACTGGCATTGTATCCCTCATTCCGTAGTGCTTGTGATATTCGCAGTTCATCCCCATCGTGAACTAAAATCTTCTTGGATTGGCATTTTGAGAGAAAATGGAGGAGATCAAAATAGGTGATGTGATCGCTTACCGCGAAATATTCGTCCGCGGGGTGTTTTTCCCGATATTTTTCTTTTATACACCAACCGGTGATATACGCGGTGCGGGCATCCCTCTTTTTGATAAAATTCAGGGTGGCCTGTGCATCCCGGTCTTTCGGAGGACAAAAAAGAATATAGTTGTCTTGTTTGTGCATTTTCTTCTTCCGGGCAGTACTTTTTGCATAATAGGGCGGAAAATTCCAGCCTATTTCTTGTAAAAGATCGAAGAGCCGTTCGTATGATTTGGGCATCACTAAACTCACATCACTCCTCTTTTTTCTCTCTCCCGTCTCTTTAGGATTTCCCTCTGGCATTTTATGTGGTTTTTGGGTTGGTTCGATTCGTTTTAATAATTCACAAGCAACCAACTGGGGCTTGCCCAATTCCCTGCAGAAAAGAACCACCGGGCACGTTTCTAACGATTGTAGGATCCAATCAATCATTCTCTTGATCTCGGAACACTGATTTGGAATGTGAGTAAGCGGGTCGGCGAAAAGGGTATCGATGACAAGGGTGGTGCAATTGAAGCCCGGGAGGGGAAATATGTGGGCTCTTTTAGATGGACAGCACTCTCCCAAATACACGGTTTCTGCGAGTAAAGGGAGGAGATCTGGTTGGGGGTCATTTTTTCTTTGGTGTTTGTCCTTCTTATGGCTGTCGTTTTTATTGTGAGGTTCGTTTTTATTGTGAGGTTCGTTTTTATTGTGAGGTTCGTTTTTATTGTGAGTGCTGGCTGCGTTGGGGTGGCTGAAATTAGCAATGGGGTCTTGATTTTGTCCTGGTGCTGAAGATTGGATGGTCGCCTTAATTATTTTTATTTCCTTCCTCAGTTTCAATTGATTTTGTGGGTTTTTTAGCCACGCTTTTGAAACACAGCAAAGTGCCCGTGAGCCAATTACGTGACCATCGGGAACGAACCAACAAAATACATCGAAAAATTCGTAGGGAATAAATAAATTCTCTAAGACCGCGCCGGGGAGAATATTTAAATCTTGTGCGCCTAACTTTGCCGGATCCTTTTTCCTTTGTGGATTGGAACGATTAGAGCCATAATTTTGTTGGCAAAAGGTGGAATATTGCCGTCTATACATATTCAGATATCTTATAAGCGGTTCTTCCAAGGGCTCTTCTTTATGGATAATATTTTTAGCGGCACTTTCGTGGACTCTTTTTTTGGAAGAAAACGGGTGGCGCCCATAATTAAGACATGAATATCCAAACCGGAGCTCGATGAGTAATTGAGTGAGAATATTCGTAAACAAGGGAAAGATGTATATCTTTTTATTTCGCTTGTCCCTCACCTCCCCTTTGATAAGCGGATGGAGCGCTTCGGGATGTTCCATCTTGTAGTTTTCGGCCGAGTTCGGGCTTTCTGTCTTTCTTGCTTTGATGTAAGGTTCCATCCAATCCACGGGACAATGGTCGGCGTGCGCATGTGATATAAAGGAAAGTCCCGCTGATTCCGGTGGACTTTTCTCCCGGATCCATGTTTGGATTGTGTTCGCAAAGGGCAAGGGGCTTGGTGGATTTTTATGCATGCCGAATGCTCCTTTTCTGTCATGGGGATATCTCTCTACAAACGTCTGCCATATCCTGTGCAAATGTCCCTCACAAGTATATTCGGGCATACGTATTTGCTTTCTTTTCTTTATTCTCTTTGCTTCACCCTTAACAATTGCCTGATATTCCGTTTTGATAAACCTCGCGTTTTTCGGACAGTTTTCGTTAGGAGCAAGGTTTTGATGGGCGGGGATGGACCAATCTAATCGAATTAATGCGGGACTCTCCCATAATTTCGATAAATCTTTTTCCGATAAATGTCTAACATCTCGGGTCAAGATCGGCCCATTTTGACTTATTCTCTCTATTTTGTAGTTTTTGTGGGTATTACTCATTTTGTATCTTCTCGGTCTTTCTTTATTCTTTCTTGTTTCTTCATTACTTTCTCTTCTTTCATCTCTTTTTTTCCATCCTTCTTCCACTTCTCTTATGAAGATCGGCAAATATGCCAAAATTCACACCCTTGGCATTTTTCTTTATGGGTCGGAGTTGGAGGGATTATTTCGGATCTATAGCTTCTTTCAAGGTCCGATGCGGCCTTAAGTATGGTTGTCTTCATATCCACCGTTATCTCAATGTCTTTATGCATGATAAGCCGCTTTCTGAGCTCATCATAGTAAATTATTTTCGCGTCATACACCGGGTAGCCGAAACGTTCCTCTAAAAGGAGTGCCTGGCAGGTCAATTGCATATGGTGGTGAATATTGTGCAGATCACGGTCAATGTCTGTGGTCTTGAGCTCGACCGGATATATGCGGGAGAGAAGACGGTTAGGGCGTGGGTTTTTATTTTGTTTTGGATGATTTTTTGGGGTTTGGGTTAAGTTAATGTTTTGTGGGTGGTCTTCTGAACGATTTTTATGGGCTTGGGCTAAGTTAATGGTCTGTGGGCGGTCTTCTGAATGATCTTTGGGGTGCTTGTGAGGAGAATGTGCTTTTGATTCATTTTTGTATCTCATGCACTGGGAGGTGGCTTTTAGATATTGTTCGGCGGTTATGCGGGGCTCTCGGGGGTTTTCGTATTC
>CAZEPC010000588.1:0-2778 GCA_964513765.1 uncultured archaeon | reverse complement strand
AATGAGGGTGAGAATGAGGGTGAGAATGAGGGTGAGAATGAGGGTGAGAATGAGGGTGAGAATGAGGATGAAAGTCTTAAAAACCAAATAATTGGTTTGTTGAAACCACTTAAAGAGCGGTTCAACGCACTACGGAATGAATATAATAAAATTTGGACCTCAATTGCCAAATATCCCAGGCTCGACAAGATATTACGTTATTTTGATTACATGGATCTTTGGTACCAACAAAAAATGGATCAAATATCCGAGGGAATTTTGTTCAAATCGCCGATGCTCTTAGGGGATTGGATTTCCCATGAAGAAAGTTTCGCGAAAACCAACGAATTTAGATACTTTTCAAAGCGTATCTCCTTTACCAGTGAAGAAATGGAGAAGGTAGATAAAATTTACGTCCAAATGATTCCAGGTACATATGGCATTCTCTGGATAAATGGACATGAAATTGGGAAAGCGCCCCTCCCTAAAAATTCGACTATGATGCCCCGCGATATTAGGGAACTTTTTACTAAAGTTTCTGTCGATGTGATTCACGAAGGGAACAATGAGCTAATGATAGGTGCCCGAGTGTGGCCGGAAGGATGGCCCACCGTAAATATGAATCTCTACATTCGTTATAATGATGGGGATGAACGACTTTTCTGTACTGATATGTCGTGGAAAAGTTCTGTTTCCAAGAATGGTCCATGGCAACGGGTCAAATCGTGGGGTAGGCCACCCGAATTCATGGGCGAGGTTTATGCCCCAAATTTTAAAGATGGATGGCCTTCCCAATATAATATGGATCGTTTTGGGAGAATTATGGGCGCCATTGCAAGCATTGAAGGCAATCTATCGGAAATTTGGGTTAAGATATGGCAATACAATCAGAAATTTATTTAGAATGTGAAAAAGTCGCTAATAGGGATTTCATTGATAATAACGAGAAGACATCTAAAAATGTCAAGATTCCTATTTATTCCTAAATTTGGTGAGTTTCAAGAAACTTAATGAGCCGGCTAAAGGTATTTTTTAAACCCTTTTCCTTAACTTTTTCTTCTAACCAATTCATATTGATATTGCCCTTATTCTGTTTATATACATTGAGAAAATCCCTGATGTCATTGTACTCTAAAAACTCCCTTTGTTCAAGATCAGAAATATCTCCCATGTATAGTATTTTTCCATAAAGTATCTCTTCTAAAGAGGCAATTTTTATCTTTTCATGCTGGTATTCAACTGTTTGTGCGGTGTTTAAAACACGTATTTCATCCTTTCTTGTTGCAATTTTTAAATCCAACCTTAAAATTGATTTTATATCAAAAATTGAAGCATTAGAATTTTCCCGAAATGCCATTTTAATTTGATTATACATTACCCCAAAATCATTTTCTTCCAAGAGTGATAAAAGTTTGTTTATTTTCTCTATGTCTTTTTCAATAATGAGATCTATATCTGAGGTACTTCTTGGCTCTCCCATAATAATGGCCGCAAAACCACCCACTATGACATATTTCATATCAATTTTTTCCATTATCCTATGGATCCTTAATACAACATCCTTAATCTCCGCCATTTCTTTTCCCCCGTTTTTTTAGATCATTATAATCATCTACATATTTTCTGGCAATTTCTATCTTTTTTTCCTCGGAAATTCCAGGGAATTTATTTTCAATGCCTATATAAAGGGTTTTAATCATATGATGGGTTATTTGGTCTGCAATATCAATAGGGTGCCATCCTTGGGAAATAAGATAATTAAAATGTTGATGCTCTAATTTAAGCTTCTCAATGCGTTTTTTCAATAATTTATCTTTATCCATTTTTTCCTTTCCCTCATTAGCTTTAGAATCTTATCTATATCAATAATTCCTCTTAGTTCATTTTACGTTGGTTCATTTTACGTTTTTTTTCCTTCTAAATATTGTTTTCTAATCCTCATCCTCTCCCTAAAATCTTTAAATTGATTGGAAAAGATTCGATTTTTCACATCTTCCCATCTTTTCCGATATTTATAAAAATACTCCGAAATATCCAAATCATCACCAAATAACACCTCATAATTTCGAATAATTGAGATTTTGATATCAATAGGGAAAAGCTCAAAAACTCTAAGGTCGTATATGGGATCAAATTTCCCAAATAAAGATTTTTGTACCTCAATATTCTCAGATTCGCTCTCAATATGGGTGATAACTGCAATATCGATATCAGAGGAGGGATATTGTTCTCCTTTTGCGTAGGAACCAAATATAACCACATCAAATTTTCCCTTGAGATATTTCAGATCTTCTTTAATTTTTCTCATTATTTTTGATTTCATCTAATATCACCTCAATTTCTTCCAACCAAAGCTCGGTTAAATCTTTTATTTTATCAATAGACCCAAGAATGATTTTCTCCTCTATTCCATTATATCTATGGACAATTATATTTCGCATTCCATTAGCTTTGATTAATTTTTCTGCTAAGGTGGGATCTAAATTTCTTTCTTTCACAAGGGTATTGATATTTTTTTTATCAGCCTTGACAGGGATTCCGATATCTTTAATTAGCATACTGATCAAATCAACCAAAGATTCTATTATTGTCTGAATACAGTATAATATTCCCTTTTTTTCCAAGGAATTATCGGGTTCTTCTTTTAAATCTTCTAAACTTTCCACAATGTAGTTTATCTTATCTCTGTAACGTTTTTCCCGTAATTGATCCATTTGCTCTATTATTAATATGAAGGAAATACTTTTAAAAACTTTATCAAATCTCCTTAGATTCAAGAAAAATCATTTGAGGTTACTC
>CAZEPC010000587.1:0-2781 GCA_964513765.1 uncultured archaeon | reverse complement strand
TATAATGTTTTTTCTCATGATAGAATGTGAAGGATAAACTAAAAAGAAGAAAAGCCGATATTTTATATATCTCCAAGAAATTAAACTTATATTCCTTCAGAATGTTCTTTTATATAAGAGGTGAAAAATAATCGAAATAGATGAGAATGAAGAATACAGACTCACTCAAAAAACAGATCGACATGGTTGATCCGTAAAACTTCCCGCACTGGATTTAAATAACCTCTTAGCTAAGGCAGGCCTTTCGAAAGAGGCAGAGGATTGCTCATTAGTCCCTATATCCGAAGGAAAAATATTGGGCACAAACATCGATATTGTGACCCCTATTCATGATGATCCCGTAATGATGGGCAAGATCGCGGCTTGTAATGCGACCAATGATTTATTTGCAATCAATGCCGTGGATGTTATTAATTTTAATTGTTTCCTGGGATTACCTATAGATATTCCAGAGGATATCGCCGCAGGATTACTCAAAGGGATACAAATGTTTTTGCAATCTATCGATGCAGAGATAACTGGAGGGCACACCATTCAAAATGATGCGCCTTTAATGGGCGGCTCAACCTCAGCAATCCTTCAAAAGGAACATATTATTGGAAAGCAAGGGGTAAAAGATGGAGATCATCTAATAATAACCAAACCAATTGGGATTCAAACCATCATGGCTGCCGACAGAACCGCAAAGCAAGCACCCTCATACCTCTCAAAATATGATTTCGAGAAAATCCATAAGGGGATACAAATGGCTGAAAAAACCATGACCACTTCAAATCGTCCCATTCCAAAGATGATTCACGATTATAATCTTTTTGACATGGTGAGCGCTATGACCGACATTACAGGATTTGGATTTGAACAACATCTATCTGAAATGTTAGTAAACAGCAATAGCGGTGCCATCATCGAGAAATTACCTGCAATTTTTTATGCAAAAACGCTTGAAGATCTCTTCTGTTACGGAGTTGACGAGGGAGCATCTTCAGAAATCGCCGGACCCATGCTTCTATCGGTGAAGGATAAAGGTTTCTCGGAAGTAACCGAAAGAATGTCCGAACGAAAGATTTGGTGGATGGAAGTGGGGAATATTAGCAGAAAAAATACCGGTGTGAAATATACCGATGATTTTACGGTAAAAAATGTTGAAAAGTATTGGTAAAGAGTGAGACCGAGTAAAAGAGGCCCGCAATGAATTGGATGGAAACCCCTAATGGGAATGTCCAAGGAGCATCGTGCTGCCCAGCAAGGACCTCAATTTTTTTCCACAATTTGTGGATTTATTGTTCTGAAAAAGAGTATTTATTATTAATATTATTGCTTATGAAACAATCTTTAACGTGAGAGCGGTTAATGGACAAGAAATAGCACTCGTTCTCATTCCTTTTTGGAGAACTAAATCGAATGTAGCTTCTAAATTTATTCGACAAAGGCCCGTGGAGTTTGGTTTTAGCAAAATGGTGAAATCAAGTTCGGATTCGGGACCAATATGAGTTTTAGAGAAGGGCATAATCTTGGCATTTGCCCGATTTTCGGGATCGATATAAGCTGAAAGTGAGAGATTTAGAAAGTCCAGTCGGGCGTGGTTCTTAATATTACATTTGAGTTCCTTTGATTGACCTACTCTTACCGCCCCAAAATCCGAATGGCGAACTGACAGAATCTTTTCTGAAATCAATATTCTCAGTAATTCCATCAATAAAGATTGGCCTTTCTCCCCGAAACGGGTATTAAAAAGACTCACAAAAGTGGGAATATTAAGGTTTTCAAGGGAAATTACCGCGCGTTCTTGTTCATCTAAGGTCAGGCGACCCCCCTGGTTCTGTACCAGAAATTTATTTCTATCATCTACATCCCATTGGATAGCCCCCCGTGCCTTCAGCAAAAAAGTGTGAATAACCATAAAATACCAAAAACAGGGAAGAGAGGTGGGACTTATAATCCGGATCCGATATTTCTTCATTAAAGGTATCTTCGACAGCAAAAATGAGAATAAAGAGGAATAAAGCCATGATCGACGATTGATTTGCTTAGGTATCGAGATGGAATGCCAAAAACTTACTTTTTTCCACCCTTTTCCCATGAGCCATAGAACATAATATTTATGAACGGGATATGGAACATTGATATTCTTTCCTCCTAAGAGACCACTCAAATTATTATTTTTAAGGTTCAGAGTAGTCATGATGGTTTTCAATACAAAATTAGTATAAATTGAAGCGGATGTGGAGGTTTGTTTCGCTAAAATCTTCTTCTTATGAAGGAAAAAAAGCCATTGAAGAAACTTTTTCAGATAAATCCTTTTGGACTCATAAGATCTCATCTTTTCCAAAACCGGATCCCATTTCCGATATCCAAATTTCCGAACAAGAGCCAAGAAAGTAGCGATGGCATGTAAAGATTCATCAAAATCGATATCTTTTGAATAATGGGATTCAAATATTTGAAGAAATATCTCCCGGGATAAGATAAAATCTTGATAAGGGGGTTGAGAGTATTTCTGCTCAAAATAAAGCTCGCGGAAATCGGATGTATCAGGACGGGGACGAATCCCAAGCCGATAGGGAGAATAAGCGGGCTCTTTGTCCTTAAAATATTTCACCACTACAAATGGGCGTTTTATCTCGATTTTAACCGAAAAATGATGTTCAATTTTTTCTCTGAGTTTTCCTGCCCTTTTCCTCAAAATTTCGGTTTTATCCCTTAATACCGAGAATGGGTCTGGCTTAGGGAGCTGGTAAATTGTCTTTCCCAAGCCCTTCAATTCTTTTTCCACCAGATCCC
>CAZEPC010000586.1:0-2785 GCA_964513765.1 uncultured archaeon | reverse complement strand
TGTAGTAAAGGATAAATGGGAATTTGGTCGGGCATAAATTGATAATTTTTAAAATCACGCAAATTTTATAAAAAATGAAAGAAGGTCTTAAGTTTGGGCTATATTAAATTTTTTTTAGATCACATCCTCAAGAGCTCAACACATGATCGGAGATTATAATAGGACAATCCAAGATCCCCCCGAGACGGGAGATGATGTTCCCCTTGGAACGGAAACCGCACTGATTACGGGCGACTTTATTGACCTTGCAGTTTAGTTGTTCATGATTCGATCGAATACTTTTTCCCTCACGCAACTCGGGATGGGCTTTTAAAATGCGACGGTATGCAAAGATATTATCCTGGCGCTCAATTAAGGTGGATACAGCACTCTTCAACTGATCATGAGAATCCTCATGAATGATCTTCCGGAGGAATCCAAGGGAACGATACCCGCTCTCGGGGGCTTTAAATTGATAATGGAACTTTCGAACGGCCTTCCGGTAAGGGCGTAAATAGGGAAACTTGGCGAGCAAGCGCCTTAAGGCTTTGCTGTCATCCCGATCCATATTGCTCGGATTCATAAGAATCACGGATTTGGCCGCAGAAAATCTTTTTTTCTTCTTCTCTATCTTTTTTCGTTCTTTTCGGACAAATGACCTCCATTTTTGACAGAGCTTCTTTGAAAAGGTTTTAAAATTCTTTTCCGTGAAGCCACACCCGGGAAGCATTTTCTCAATCGTTTTTAGAAGGTCTGACCCAAAATCACATCGGTGAGGGATCCTTGCATTCCGCAATCTTTTCCAAAAAGAAGTGAAGTTCTTGAAGGAATCGGTCAGAAAAAGGGGGAAAAGTTCCTTATACATTGTCCATGCTTTTTTTAAAAATGGTATCTCGGTTTTAAATGTGTTAAGGTGATTTTCTTTTTCAGATGCGAGGCTTACCCTCATGGCCTGCTTAAATTGGGAAATTATATTCAAAAAACGGGTACGCTTTAGTTTAGAGAGTTCTTTCATGATGCCTCTATTGAGTAAATTCGAGCTATGGAAATAATCATGCCCGATGGTGGCGTGAGGGAACTTTTCCTTCGCGGCAGCAATTAAACTCGCGCTAAAATCCATCACCATCATAAACGGATTGAAGGGAAGTCTTTTCTTAAGTTTTTGGTTGAAAAAGTTTACTTCTTCTTCGGATTCACCTTGTGCCAATATGCCGCCAATCGCCCGTCCTCGAGCCGGGTCAGATGCAATAATAAGGGCCCGCTCCCGTCCCCTCGCCGTGCGTTTTTTTTTGCCTTCACTGATTTAAATGTCCCATCAACAGACATCACACCTGAAAAGTCCTTCTCATCCATTTCCGAATTGAACTCATTGGGCGGATTTTCCTCATCAATATCTTCCTTCACCCATGAATTCACAGTAACGGCCGAAACGGGAACATTATGGAGTTCGTTGAGGTCTTCTGAGACCCTTCTGGCAGAATCTCCTTTTTTCAAGATCCTGTGTCGGGAATACTCCACCACGCTTGGCATGAATTTTGTGCGGGGCGGGATGTTAGGAACATCTACGGAAAAAGATACTCCGCATTGGTTGCATTCCCATGTCACTGCTTCATATTTAATCTTCCTTTGGGTGTTAATATCTCCCAGTTCATAAAGTTCTCTGTAATAATAGGTCTTTCGCACATATTCTTCCGATCCGCAGGAGGGGCACCCTTTCGGGGGATTATCTGCCTCCGAAACTTCCTTGATCTCAACGCGGATGTTTTTCTTGGCGGGATCACTCATATTTATATAAAAGGAATCCGGTGATAAATAGGTTTGTGAAAATGGACAAAAAGCAAGGAAGGATCATCATTCATCGTCCTAAGATGAGTTCTATCTGCTTTAATTCGGGGAAAAGATAGAATGCATTGAGATTAAACTGGGGAAAAAAAGATCTCCCGGTGAGCGTAGCATTTAAGGGGAGAAAGATCTAATGATTATTTAATATAGCCCAAATTTAATGAAAAATTTTAGCTAAGGGGGGGTAATCCCCTCTTTTAGAGATAATTTTCATTTTTTTCAATCAGTTGATTTGATCGTCCTCTAATTTCAAGTCTACCAGGCGGGAATAGGTGGAAGCGTGTCGCTCGAAGACATCTTGGTAGTTTTGTTGACCCATCCACTTCTTAAAGTGGCGCTTGATCTTGTTTATAAGAAAAATGTGAAAGATGTTCTGGTTTTTGCTGCGTCGGGCGGAAGGGGCGATCATTTTATTTCGAATTACGAGACCGCTGTTGATTTTGCTTCAAGGGACATGAAGATCACCTTCCTTAGCGAGAATGAGGATATTTTCTTTCTTCCCTGCATTGCTCCTGATGGTTATGAGTTCGGTTTTCCTGTAGGATCGACGGTTTCGGTGTTCTCAGGTACGGATGAATGTCATGGAGTGACTCTTGATGGTTTTAAATACGGGCTGAAAAATGAGGTTCTGTCAAGAAATATTCCTTTGGGGCTGAGTAATCTGGCCGCTGGAGAAAGTCAGAGAATTAATTTTGAAAACGGTGTTATTGTTGTTATTTTTAATAAAAATTCCTGAAATTTAATAAATTAAGGCTGATAGTCATGAAATATCATATAAAATTATCGCGGGAAATGATCAAAGGCGCAAAGGTCGCTATCCTTCCCGGAGATCCGGGCAGGGTAAAAAAGACGGCAAAGACTCTTAGTACCGACGCTGTTTTCCTCGCATCGAACAGGGAATATACTTCGTGGCTGTCTGAAGTTGAAGGCAACAATATCCTGGTCTGCTCGACGGGAATAGGCG
>CAZEPC010000585.1:0-2803 GCA_964513765.1 uncultured archaeon | reverse complement strand
GAGGGTGATCCAAGAAATATCCAGCACATTATTCAATAAAAGCGCAATCGCGCCTCCCAAAAGAACAATTATTGCAAAACCAGAGGCTGCCCCAAGTGCCAATTTTCTCGATGATTTGCCTTTTGATGCCAAGGTTAAGATGATCAATTGCGTTTTATCCCCCAATTCTGCCAAAAATAGAAGTCCAAATGCCTCAAAAAATAATTGAAACCATGGAATTACCATATTTTATCTAAAATTCTGAAAAATATCAATTTTGCGTTATTTTTTCTTCTCCTTTTATCTTCCCAACTTTCATCATTAGATTTTTATACACGATTTTAGTTAAGTTAAAGTATAAAACCAGAGTTCTTTTTTTCATCCATACTAAGGAATTAGAAATCTTTAATTTGTTGCGAGAGTTTAGATACGCAAACAAGACACAAAATAAGCAAATTTTTTTCACAAAACACATTATTCAAAAACGGGAATAGGAGATACTTCGAAAGATGGAATTTTTCTCAAAAGATGAAATGAAAGAGATAGTCGCATTTAATCTATGGATACTTCAAGATTATCTTTCCAATATGGATATCAATGTATCTTTTAGCCATTACGAATTCGATAAAAGGTTGGATAATTTCCAGAGCGATATTTTTGCAGAATCCGATAAAGGGCAGAAAATATGGATTTTCTGTCAAAAACAAAGTAATATTCCCGATAACTTAGTAAAATTCATCAACTCCATTCTCCACAATGAGCAAAATATAATCATATGGATTGCGGAAAGGTGGAATCCCAAAGTTTTAGATGTGGCTCGGGAGATCAATAAGAACTGTGGGAGAGAAATTATCTACCCACTTCGAATTCAATTTAAACCAAAAGAAGAACGCAATTATATGCTTAATCTTCCCAAATAAATCCCAAATAAATCCCAAATAAATCCCAAATAAATCCCAAATAAATCCCAAATCATCTATAAATTAATTTTCCTGTGAAAATAAAATGAATTGGGGGATCTTTCTCCTGGTAAATATGCCGACTTTTTGGTATTCGACCAAAATCCTTTAGAAGATCTTCACAGCTTGCTTAAACCCTCTCAAGTTTTTAAAGGGGAAAATCAGATTGAATAGAAAAAGGATTGAAGAGAAATAGGGAAAATTAAAAAAAGATTAAGGACAAGTCCCTAAAACTATCATAGGAACTTGAATCAAACCAATGGCCAGAAATACCACACAGATAACAGTGAAGACAATGAAAGGAAAAAGAGCCTTTAAATGCTTATTTTCCACTTTTTTTCCTATTTTTTCAAAAAGGCCGTTAATCGCGATGAAGATGAGCACTACTGCTCCATACTCTAAACCGTAGAAATAAAAAGGCATGTCATTTATTTGATTCACACTGTAAAACGCCAAGCCATCGTACTCCCAATACGGCCACGGGGTGCATAAAACTCTGGAAAATAAATAAATACCCCAGGTAATAAATACCGTGGGAAGAGTTGCCTTGAGATCAAGATCCTCTTGATAAAAGAGATACACACCCAAAATAATGCCCGAAAGATGGACAACATCATATACAATCTGTACAAAGTATAGATGGTGATTCCAGGGCGTAAGAGTGGACATTGCCGCTATAACTGGAAATGCCAATGTACCCATACATCCTTGTTTTAGGTATTTGTTGTCGAAAACAAGCCCCGACCAACCCAAAAAGAATGTAAAGAAACATAAATAGATGATATTGAAAATGTTGTTGGTGGAGATATAGATAACTTCTCCATTCTCAATCTCATAGACCATGTCGGTAAGATCAAAATCAAAGTGTTGGTTGGGGCCACTGTAGCCGCAGACCCGCCATTCCCACACCCAACCATCCCACAATAGGTAAATAATAACTACAGCAATCCAAATCGCCATAAATACCAAGCCAATTTTGCGCTGCTTTTGTTTTTTTTCTTTCTTTGATGACATGAATAAGGAAAAAAGGGGAGACTTTAATAAAATTTGTATCGTGATGGTAGGGTAAATTATCTGAACCTAATACCAACCAATTCTTTAAAATTCTAATCTTCTTATGGGAAATTTATAATTTCTTTTTGGTTTCGGGTCGGCCCTGCTGCTTTTCCTTCTCGGATTCATGAATAAGGATCCAACTGTCATCGGCGGACTCAAAGCTTTTTTGAACCATGTTTCCCTTTTTATCCAAACTATTCATAATATGAAGGCGAGTGGGTATAAATCCCGCGGCAATTTCAAACAAATGGAAGATGACCGGTCGCTTCGATACGTAGGGAACATTGTACCAGAAATACTGTCTTTCCTTTTCTACCGGGTCATTCAAAGCCTTTTCTAAAAGCTCTTCTTCATCTTCATCAGGAATAATATGATCCAAAATCCCGCCATCCAAAGCTTGCAAAGCCTCCGACTTCTCCACCCAATTCTTCACTTTTTCCCATTGTTCATGGTATTCAACCTCGCTTGGATCCGGTTCGCTAATCTTGACCACATTTTCGATTAAATTTTGATAAAAATCAGGTTCCTTTAACTTAAGATTTTCCCATCCAAAGCCATCAAAGAAATAATTTCCTCCCACCACATTTCCATACCATTGACTTGGAAGACCGCGTGGGTTTTCTTTAAGTCCGTAATATTTTAATGTTTCCTTGGTTTTCTCTGGGAGATCTTTTATCTCTGGAAAAAGGTCATATGTTATAGGTGGGCTAACTAAAAGCGTAGGTTTTAATTGATTCCGCGCCACAATGATCTCATGGACGGTTCCCACACTATAGATATTAGTGGGGGTGAAAGCAATGAGGAAATCC
>CAZEPC010000584.1:0-2807 GCA_964513765.1 uncultured archaeon | reverse complement strand
TTTGGAATGCAATTAATGACCCCGTTTTTGGTATGATTAGCGACCGTTATGAACCAAAGGCGGGAGAGGGGAAAAGATCCCATTTCATCCGGATGTCACTACCCCTCTCATTTATTGGGTTTACCCTATTTTGGTTAGCATCGCCGGGCTGGAGTGATAGTGCTCATTTTTGGTTTTTGCTATTTTCATTATTCATTTTTGATACAGGTTATACCTTGTTTAGCCTCAATTTGGCTGCATTACTCAGTGTTTCCACCGACGATAGTAGTGAAAGGACCGGTCTAAGCTTAGTCAGCCATTTAGTCCATCTTATTCCAGGCGGAATTGTAGGGTTTTTACCCACATATTTACTCACCAGCGATTTTTCCCAAAATATCGTGGTTTTTCTTTTCTGTCTGGTGGGCATTGTTGGTACGATTATGCTGTGGTATGGCCTAAGAAATTACAACGAAAGATATGTCCCTGAGCCTAAAACAGAACCATTAGGTCTTGGCAAATCAATCATTGAATCATTCAAATCCAAATCCTTCAGATATTTCCTTATAATGCATTTCTGTGTGGGTGGGGTTGCTCTCAATAACGGTGCAATTTTCATTTATTATCTTAATTATGTTTTTGATCTATCAGGGTTAAAAGCCGTAATGCCAACAGCAATTGCGGGTGTCGCACTAGCAATAATGCTTCCCGTGTTCAAAAAGATCAGCGATAGGATCGGAAGTCGAAATACTCTTCTTATTTTTATCACACTTGATGCATTCGCATATTTGGCTCTCTATTTTGCCCAATCATATATCTTTATGATCATATGCTTTTCACTTACTTCCATTGGCACATCTTGCCTGTGGCTGTACGTTAATCCGATGATCGCCGACATATGCGATGAGGATGAATTGAAGCAAGGAAGGAGGAGGGAAGGTATGTACTTTGGGATAAATGCCTTAGTCGGAAAATTTGCACCCTCTCTTGTTATTTACATTTTCATGTACATTATCCAAAGCAATGGGTTTGTTGCCAATGAACAGCAAACACCCCAAGCGATCGAGGCCATTCGATGGGGACAAGGAATCATGACCTTCTTGTTTTTGGTTTTAGGAATAATTGCCCTAATTTTGTATCCTCTCCGAGGTGAAAAACTGAAAAAAGTTAAGCGGGAAATGGTCAAACACCGTAAAAATAAATTAAAAAACAGTGATTCTGATGAGAAATATGAGAGATGTGAGAACTTAAAGAAAACACACCGAACGTGCTAAGCATAAAGGTTTCGTTGACTTGCTTATTTTCGTCAATTAAACACTTTATTGAGTGATAGAACGCTTTAGACTTTTGTTTCTGTGGCTGAATGAACAAGCCTAAATATATTTCTTGGCTAACTTTTATGAGCGGATTGGCTAGATTTGGAGTATTTTTATCAATTCTATTTTTTTACCCAAAAACACAAGCATATTGGACAAACATCTTAACAATTTTCACGAAATATGTGAATTGGACCCATCCCGGGCTTATTCTTAGTTATATTGCTTTAGGCTTATTGTTGTTCAAGCAAATTTATAAAAACATAAAAAAAGAGGAAATACCTTATTTAAAAAGTAATACAATCTATATCGTAATTGGAATGTTAGCATCGAACATGGGCATCCCCAACCTTTGATGTTATGAAAGAAACCTATACAGAATATTTATTGGATAATGTATAGGTTTTTCATTATTTGGATCTATTCAAAGAAATTCATTTTTACTCCCATTTTTTCTTTTAGCGCTTTTTCATAACATAGGGCAGCTGCAGTAGTATCTTGAAGTGCTGTACCTGTTGCATCATAAATGATGATCTCCTCATCATTCTCCCGACCCTTCACCTTTTTAGCGATCACTTCACCCAATTGACCATGAACATCGGATAATTGTAGAAGTCCCTTTTCTAAAGCATGATGCAATTCACCTGCTTTTTGACATTGGACGGTGATATCCGTTATGATCTTATTGCCCTTAAGGATTTCTGAATCCAATTCTTGCTTATCTGGGCTGTCAGCACCAACTGCGGCAATAAACGTCCCGGTTTTGATATATTGCTTTTTCAGAAATGGCTTTTTTGAAGGAGTACAGGTTACAATTATATCACTTTTAGGTACCCCATCTTTTAAGTTCTCAATTGGCTCAACTCTTGTTTCCGATAACTCTTGATCCATTATTTTAGCATAATTTACAGCATTTTCATAATTTTGATCAAAAGCGAATATCTTTTCAAGTGAGAAAATTTTCATTAGAGATTTAAGTTGAATTTTCCCTTGAGTTCCGCATCCACAAATGGTGGCAACCTTGGAATCCTTTCTTGCTAAATATTTTGCAGCAACTGCTGTTGCTGCCCCTGTTCTTTTCACGGTAGGATCCCCTGCATCAACTACTGCTAACGGAAATCCCTTTTCTGCATCGAATAATACGACCACGCCCATAATATTAGGCAAACCATACTTCTCCATATTATTAAATGAACTCCCATTTATCTTAAGGCCATAATAATCATTTAGATTCAACTTCAATCCGCCAACCTTAATATGGAACTCAACCTCGCTTAAAGTATCACCATGAATCATTCCGGTTCCAAAGGTATTTCCTTTTCCATGGTTCAGGAAAGCTTGCTCTATACCTTCTATATATTCATCTAAAGAAAGCAATTTACTCAATTCAGACCGCTTTAATAAAAGTGTGTACATTTCCTTCATTTTTTTCGCTCCTATTATTGATTTTATCTTTTGTATATTGAAGCCTCCCCGTCCTAAAGGACGGGGATTCCTACGAGTCCGCTAAGCGTT
>CAZEPC010000583.1:0-2810 GCA_964513765.1 uncultured archaeon | reverse complement strand
CGCTTAGCGGACTCGTAGGAATCCCCGTCCTTTAGGACGGGGAGGCTTCAATAAAGATTTATCGAAATATAATAAAGTGGTATATATCCTCTATTCTCCTCTATTTTCCTCTATTTGGGTTAATTGTTGATGGATTTAGTCTCTATTTTCTTAATTATTCTTAATATCTCTAAGAATGACTTTTTTTACTCTCTTATAGTTCCTCTATTTTCCTCTATTTGAGGCAAAATGAAATTGAAATATTGAATATTAGAGGGATGTTGATCAATTATTTTTTTAGGAATTTATGGAAGTAGAACTTATTGAAAATGAGATTAGTGTATGCATGAATTGCTTCCACGGACTTTATATGGATCTTTATTGTTTTAGGGTCTTCTTTGATAAATGTAAGATCATCGTGAATGGATGTAAAATAGCGTTCAATCAAATCAAAAAATGTCGATTTAACCTTTTTGGGAAAAACTTGGGCTTTGATACAGACCCCTTTTTGAGGAAATCTGCTTTTGGGGAAGAAAATGCTTCTCAAGAAAGTATCGGTTATCTTCTTAAATGGATTTTTAGTGAGGTTTCTCTTATTGTATTCAAACGAGAAAAACTTCTTTGCAGAATTCAAGGAAGGATAAACAAATAAAAACCCATCCTCAATCGTTTCCAGATAAAGTTCGTACTTTTTGGTACGATTTATAATATTATTGAAAAATTGGGCATATTTTGCAAAATGTGTGGTTATCTCTTTAGAGTTTGTTTGCACTTTGATAATAACTTGCTTCAAATTGATTTTACCCCGGTTGATTCGATTAAAGAAAGATTTTATTGCATAAGAAACTTAGTATTTAGAAGAGAAGGCCCACGATTTCCCCAACAAAAATAGGGAATTGCCGTAAAATCTTTTTGATCGCTAGTTTTCCCCTTTATTAGAATCATATTTTCATAGATATTATTTTCCCCGAACAGACCGAGTTCTATATTGGAAATAGTGTGGAGTGTTTTTTTCTTGATTTTTTGGGTAAAAATGTCTTGATTTTGGTTATCAATGTCCTCACAACAATATAGAAGTGGTCCTCTTGTAAGGGAAACCTTGTTTAAACCTGTTTTGGGGTGCATTTTCCTGATTTTAATTTCCATAGGGAATTCTAATTGTATATGATGATGGTCCTCGCTTTTTGTTTGGTTCAATTGAATTGTCTCATAGTTAGCCTTGTATGGGTTTATCCCACTGGCGGTCTGATTCTCTTTACCCACACCCTTATTTTTCAACTCTACTTCTTTTTCTTGGTCATTTTCATGAACTTTAATTGACGGTGATGAAGACCAAGAGGGAATCCTGAAATGTAATACTAAATTTTGTTCCGAGCTCAAATTCGAGGTTAAAGATAATTCTGCTTCCCCTCTCCAGGGAAATTTTGATTTGAGCTTAAGTTTTATTGTTCCAGAGTTAAATTTTATTTGTGTGGCACACCCGATGTATTGATGGATAAAAATGTGATTTTCTTTTATACCGTTATTTTTATTTCTTTGACTTGCCTTTTCCTCGTAGCTAAAGATATATTTACCCAAGCTGGCCCATGTTCGAGAGATATTAGAGGGACAACAAGGGACTAAAAACCATTTTTGCCTTCTATATGGTTTCTTTGTGGCTAAAGGATTTTTATAAAAATATGATTTTCCATCGTCGGACATGGAAACCAAAGACGCATTATAAAGCTGCCATTCCAATAAATCGGAATACTTGGCTTTCTGTGTCATTTTGGCCATTTCCCAGTTCCAAAACATAGTGCCTAACGCAGCACAAGTCTCACAATAGGCAATCTCTGGATCCAGTTCGTAATCATGTCCAAAACCCTCAACTACGGGGTATTGTCCGACTCCCCCGGAAATAAACATCCGTTTCTGAACCATATCATCCCAGCACTTTTCCATTGCTTCGATGTAGTCGGGTTTAGGGTTTTCTTGCATATGCATGGCTAAGGCCGTTTGTTGGTAGGTAAATCGCACCGAATGTCCTTCGGGTTTTTTTTGGTCCTTAATGGGTTTATGCTGTTGGAACTCCTTGCCGGTGGTTATTATATTTAGGAATCTTATCCAAGTCTTAAGATTTGTTTGGGCTTCTACATTTTCTGGCATCTTGAAATCTTCTTCTACCAATTCAGGGTGTGCTTTGAAAAATTTTCGCCTTCTGATTTTAGTCTTCAGGAGCCTAAATCCGGTACTAAATCCATTTTTAAGGAGATGAAAGAAAAAGAACGGTATTTTTCCTCTTTTCTTAAGAAATTGCCATGATAAATTCAAGAATCTCTCATTCTCGGTGATCTGGTATAGTTTAAAAAGTGCCAGTTCAATCTCTTGATGGCCTGGGGTGTATTTTACTCCCTTTCCATCGAAATCTTGATAAACTCTTTCAGCTGCTTTTTCCGCCACATTTACTAGGAGACCTTTCCTCGCATTTCTATGTCCACTCTCATCTTCACCTTTACCATTTTGAATCTTTGAGAAATAATCATGCCATGATACCGCCGCCTCAAATAAGTGTCCTAACGAATATAATTCGTGCTCTATCTGTAAATTAACCCATCTTTTCTGGGGAAAATGAATTTGATTATAGGTATTAATATAACCGTCATCACATTGGGCATTTTTGATTAAATTTCCTAAATCCACCACTATCTTCTCCAGCTTTTCATCTTTCGTTTCGGAGAGTATTTTACATGCGGCATCCAGCCATTTATAGACATCTGAATCCGAAAAGAAGAATCCTTCCCGAAATGTGTTCTTGTTTTCCGTTATAATGCGAAAATTGTCGATTGCTCTGG
>CAZEPC010000582.1:0-2812 GCA_964513765.1 uncultured archaeon | reverse complement strand
AAAGAAGTAATTATCTACGGACTTAAAGTGGTGCCTGCCTATGCAATTGAAGCGGGGGTGAGATTTCTGGTCCTTTTGATGACCATGCGGTGGCTCCCTAATTACACGACAATAATTGCGATCTTCAATCTGGCAAATGGAGTCGCAACAGTCACTAGCATATCCTTCACCATCACACCCGCCATTTCCGAATCATATAATAACGATTATAAGAATTTAGCCCAATATTACATTAAGAATCAATGGTTTCATTGGTCGCTGATTGCCAGTTTTCTTTTTACTTGTATATATATGCTTTTACCGCCGGCATTTAGGCTCCTTGCGGGGAATTATGCCTTAGCCGCCGATATTTTACCCATCCTTTTAATTACCCGAATCCTGGTATTTCCCATTAATTTCGGATCCTCGGTGGCTCAAGGAATCAATAAGCCCGAGTATCAAACATATGCACTTTTCTTCGAGCAAGCATCTCGGGCATTCTTTTATTACGCGTTTCTGAATCCAAATTGGGGACTTATTACAATTACGGGCGCGGAGTCGGCATTACTCCTTTATTGTTTTGCAGATTTCCCCGCTTTTGTGGTTAAATTAGTTACACAATGGTTGTTCGTGAAAAGAACAATCAAGTTTTCGGTAAAGCCACCTATGTGGCAGACTTTTGGAGCACCTTTACTCACACAAATCCCAATTGCGTTGCTTTTATATATCCCTGTCACGATTTTCAAGCAATTTGCAACATCTTCCACCGATCTTGTGATGCCCGTAGTGATATTGGGGGTGACTTTAATAGTGGGTCTCTTTTTATTTCCGGGATTTGTCCTATTTCCATTTTTCGGATATTTTGGAGGTTGGGATGAGGACACGCTCCAAGCATTTGAAAAAGCAGCGAGAATTTCAGGCCCTTCTAAATTTTTGGTTAAAATTATGGCTAAAACAACCCGGTGGGCACACGAGAAATCACCAATCAAAGATAAATTTAGGATCCCTTTCAAAGAAGCAAAAAAAGAAGCCGAAGAATTATCAATTGACCGGATCCGAAAATATTTAACCGAAAAGGATAAAGATTAAAATCTGGCCATTTACAACATAATATTAGTCCGCTAAAAGCCTTAAAAATGTAAAAAAAATTCCTAATAATCTTATTCATGATAATTAATATGTCCACATTTTAAACACTGGAAAAGAGTTTTATCCTCATCATCAATTTTAAAAGGTCCTTTTTTATTGCAACTTCCGCATTTATAGATAAGATTATCATTTAATTCAGCTTTCACATTAATACCTGTTAAATTTCCCGCAAGATTTATTCCTCCAGCCATTTTATTAAATATTGGTTTCCTAACTTTCATCTTAACTGGGTTTTTATAAATGAGATTTAATTCCTTCAAAAAAATATTATTAATGAAATCTCTGGTTATTTTTGAAAGATCTTCAAAATCAATTCTACAACCACAATCATTACAATTCCAATCCTTAGTTATTATGGAATCCGTATTTAAATTTTTATCGTAATAAAAAACAAGATTATGACTGTCACATTGAGGACAGCGGTAAAATTCTTTTCTATTTTGAATTATTTTACTAGGGTTTATTATCCATCGAGAAGATTCTTTATCCCACTTTAATGGAGGGGTGTTGAAAGATTTTGATGCTTTTCCCATAATAAAAAATGGTTGAGGACCTGGTGGTCCAGAAAAATTTGGATCTTTAGACATATTTATTATTTTTGTGAATATAATTTAAAAAATTTGCTAATAATCTAATCTATTTTCATTTAAGTGGTTATAATTTTTAAGAGATCTTTTTCCATGAAGAGGAAAAAATCTTTGTTTAAATAAGCCATATTTAGGAAAAAAAGAGAGGACATTTTCAGGGATATTAGAGGAAAAGAGTGATGAAAAGCACCTATCAACAACCTTTGTCCTCTCTATGATACTACTTCGTATATTCAAACTCTTGTTTGTGGACAAATTCATGAGCTTGGATGCCACGTTTATCGTCGATCAATTCATCGATTTGACAAGCCAAAGTCAGTATGCCAAGCGCTAATATGCCTATTCCTACGGGTGGATAAATTAGAAAACCAATAAGAGTTAGGACGCTAAAAACCCCTAAAGTTCCATATATGTATTTTTTTTCCATACCAACCCTCCCAATTATCTTTCAACGCAACACAACTATTTAAATCTTTACGATTTCGTCATTTCTTTTGTGGTTGGTTACATTTTGGAGATATATTCGCTTTTTTGAGGCAATCTTCCCATCCTCAAAACAGCAAAATAACCTCGGAAAATGAAAATTTTATATAGTTTTTCAATCAAGATAATATTGAGTAATAGCATTTTTTCAGTTCTTTACTGAAAGAATTAAGATACCTAAGTTGCTATTACCGGTTAGAGATTCAGAATCAAGATACTCAAAATATAGCACGGGTGTACAACATTTGGATTTAGATAAGTTAAAATTCGTTTTAGTTGACCAAGCAGATAAAAACCTCCCGAATATGTCGGTTCTAATTACAGTCGGGGTCATCGCATTCGCGGTATTAGTATTTGTAACCACATTATCCCTCAGGCTGGGAGTTAAGTCCTTGAAAGGATCCAATACCGAATGGAAAAAGATCCTTTCCACCTACTTAGCCTTCTTCGGAATCAATGGTTTATTTATCATTATTTCAAACAATTCACAATCATTATTTGTATTCTTTACAATCTTGATCGCTTTGCTTTTTCCATTTTTCATTAGCGAACGGCACCATCTTTCCTATATAAGGGGATTAGGAGCATATGTTTTGATGTATTTAATTTTATTT
>CAZEPC010000581.1:0-2812 GCA_964513765.1 uncultured archaeon | reverse complement strand
TGGAAGGCTCCGTCTTGTCTAATGGAATTTTATTTCTTTAAAGAAAAATACAAATTTCCCCGTTCGAAATAGACGGTTCCAAATTATTTTGTTAGAACCAGTTCTTAAAATATAAGCCCCTCCAAGGGGAGATTCTCGCTGATTTTTTTAGACAGTTTCATGTTGTAACAGAAATAATAACTTATCTCTACCTTCAACGGGAATCATTTCAACAGATCCTCACTGAACCCCCTCTAATAAGGGTGCAATAAAAAGAACAAATTATGTCAAGATACCATAATGCTTGATTTTGTTTTTAGCTCCGAATATTACGAGATAATCTATCTATTGGACATGATTGCCGACTATATGCAGCAGTTAATCTCGGAGATGGGGGGCAGCCCTTGATGTTAGTTTTTAATGGATCAGAGGATTGTATTCCTTCCTTTAAGATGATGTATTCAAACCATCTCAATTATTGAGCATCCCGCGATCGGTTTGGAGAGAAGTATTTCCGGGACCTCCCCCCATTGAGCAGAGTATGCCTTCTCAATCAATGTAATCAACCACTTCTTCCTCTCCGCATCCAAGCCCTTAATTAACACCATAATGCATCCACCCAAACCCGCGCCCGAGATCTGCGAGCCATATACGGTGCAAAAATCCTCGAGCAGAGACGATCGCAGAAGATCCACCAAGAAGTCAATGGCCGGAATGCTGCACCGATAGCCTCCCGATATCTCCTCCAACGGCACCTCATCCTCGATACAACGCTCTAAAAATTGGTCGTCATAGGGGGATTGATAGGATTGGGCATTTACGGCCGATGGCGTATGCAAGACCGAGGTGAGGGCCTCAAGGCCCTGATCACTCAGAGCATCCCAATTTTCGACATCCGTATCTTCACCTCCCGGACAACCAGAGCCTCCTCCCACACCACTTAGATCTCCCGCATCAGCGATTTTTTTCCGGATTTGCGAAAAGTCGTATTCCACCACCCGATCGCCGTTATGGGAGATGTTCATAAACTCGCCCATCGTACGCATATCTCCGTCCGCCAAGATGTCCAAAAATTTCCGGGCCCGCGCGCATTCGCAGATCCCGTACAGAAGAACCGGTCTGATCATAACCACATCCTCTTCACCGAACAGCTCGGACAGCGAGAAGGTCTTTTGAATATCCTTCAGCACCTCGGGCAGCAAGTACTTGCCAAAATCCTTCACACGCAGCGAGACGGGTACGTCCATCAGCATGCGGTAAATTTCCGATTCTTCCACCCCCAAATGTTTGGGACTTACGTCCCGCAAATATATCAGCTTCTCGGCGAACTGGGGGTGCTTCTCCCGTAAAATATGGAACCCAATTTCGTAGGCCATTACCTTGCCGTTGTACTGCTTTAGCACCTTATCGGATTTTTCGGCCCGTTTCATGGAGTTAATAACCATCAGCTCGCACCCTTCCGGAAACTCGGCGGATTCCCGGATTTCAAAGGGAAAGAAGCCCAGTTTGGTAACCTTTTCGCGGTCCGATACCTTAATGGCCGCATGATCGGCGGATCCACCCCGGGTTCCCACGAACCACTCCCCTTCTCCACACAGATCGATGAAGTTACGGGGATGAATATGTAAATGATTAATATGAATGAGGGATTCCAACATCGCCACCACCAGAGCTGAGGAACTCGAGAGCCCGGCGGCCTGTGGGATATTTCCGAGGGCATATATATTGGCCCCTTTAATCCGTTTGTGATCTACCTCCACTTGAAGACGCAAGGCAGCGGCTTTTAAATAATTGCCCCAGTCCCCTTGGGAGTTGCGGATCATCTCGATAATTTTCTCGTTGTTGATAAACCCGAACCAGTCCTTCCATTCTACCGAGGTAAGCATCTCCCCGACTGAAAAACTTCGTGCCGGGAACTGGTCGCTGTGGTGGTTATAGGCGATAATATAGTCATCGCTGCGGGGAGAGACTGCAAAAATCATTTCGCGCTTGATAGCCATCATGTTCACGTTCCCGCCCCGGTGGTCAATGTGCCGTCCCATTAAGTTGATCCGCCCGGGTGATCGCACCAAAATTACCTTGTCGTGGGATGAAAACTTTTCGGCGTAGCCCTCCAGCACCTGTAAATAAGTTTCAATTTTCTCGCGAATAAATTGTGTATCCTCCCCGTAAACATCCCGCAATAGGACATACACCTCGTCGGAGGGAGATGAGAAAATATTCAACCACTCTTTGACGGTCTTTAATCCTTTTCTCAATTTCCGCGTCATTTTTGAGCCTTTCGCTCCGGAGTTCTTCCTTGCGGAAGGAACTTCTACAGAAGCGTCACTTTTTTGCGGACGAGCTTTTTTTTTGCCATCTTTGGTTTTCTTGCGGGCGCGGGAACTCACATATTCGTTAATGGCCAGCAGTTCTTCGGGGTTATTGAACGACATCACATCGTTCGGGGATGTAACCTCCTCGGTAATGATTTTATACTCTTGTTCTGCCAAAATTTGCACGATATCGGTCAAATACTCCTCATTTTGGGCATTTTCCGCCAAAATCTTGTCGATATTTTGATAAAGAACATCTGATTTAAAAATATACACGGAAATATTCACAAACTCGGCTTGCTGTTCCAAGACTTCGGGATCATACTCCTTCCCTTGCAGGGTAATATGCCACGTCAAATCCGAGATAAATTGCCCTAACTCGCTGAGCACCGCGGCAGGTTCTTTGACTGCCCGTTCAAGAAGGGTGAGGTATTGGGCATCTAATTTAGGGATGTTAAGGGCGAAATGAGTGCCGTTCTCCCGCCTCCTTTTATTTCTCTGCTCTTCGGACATAGCCG
>CAZEPC010000580.1:2393-2813 GCA_964513765.1 uncultured archaeon | reverse complement strand
TAAGCTCCGATGTGAGAGAATGCCACCCGTGCAATAACCACCTCCGTGAAGATATATTACGGCTTTATCGACATTACAACCAGGGTATGAAAATCTATAAATTGGTGTTTCTGAAAAGTCTGATTTCTCGTATTTTACATCCTTTGCCATTTTAAGCATACGGGACGATTTCTGATTGTTTTTACGGAAATCTTTGATATACTCTTGGTTTGATTGTCCTTTTGTTTTTTTAGAGGGTGGGGGCATCATTTGCCCGATTAATCTCATGAATAAACTTCCCATAGGGAGATGAAATTCTGTTATGAGAAAAACTTTTGTCAGAGAAAATCGTCTAAGTAATATTTATCAACATATCTCTGTTCATATATTATCTGTTTAGCCCCAATTTCCTTAAGATACTTAATAATATAAACCTTAATC
>CAZEPC010000580.1:0-2383 GCA_964513765.1 uncultured archaeon | reverse complement strand
AAGAAAAACTACTAAAAGTTGTTTAAGGAGAATTATTTGACAAAAAAACCCATAATTTTGGAATTTAAAATATCTATTTTTTTCAGACATTAAACCTCTTTAACAATATTTCGTCTGAAACTTTTTGAGATTGATCCAAAATCTTATTATATTTTTCATTTTCCTGAATAATATCATCCATATTTTCTTTGAATTTATCCAACTTTGCTTTATTTATCTTAATATAATCGTTCGGATCTTTTTTTTCTCCAGTCATTTTTTTACCTCTACTTAAATATTATCTTTTCTCTTTAAAAAGGTTTATTTACAAAAAATAATTACGATTTCGATTACTTTCCCCTCTAAAACTACTCCCATCCGATCTTTCTTCAAAGATAAGATCCAATCAAGATTGAATAAGAGCCACTCCAAGTATTTTTTATAAAAATATTTAATTTAAAGATTATTGAATCAGAAATTTACGGTTCGCCCGGCTCCGCAAGAAATGGTGCATTGAGGAAATTTATTCTTGATCTTATCCTTATATCTGGTGCAATGGCACGGAAGGATCCGGGAGATCCCTTTAAGTGCGGAAAATTTGGCAAATCCGTGAAAGCCCCCCACCACCATCTTAATATCCCCTAAACTTTCGGCGATCTTGATAATCCTTTCCAAGCCCGGGTGAGAACAACCCACGATAAGCACCAGCCCATCCTCCTTTTTTATAATGAGAGATTGTTCAATACCCTTCAAATACCCTGTGGTATAAAGCGAGGGGAGGAATTCTTTGATCGTTTTCGAGAAGTCTGGCCTGAATATTTCCGCATCGGGACATTTATCCCGGAACGCGCTGAGCCCGCCCACGTGATCGTGATGATTATGAGAGAGAAATACGGAATCGATATCTGAAGGGTGAATGTCCAGTTTTTTCATATTATGTAATAAAATATCCCCTTTCGTGCCCGTATCGAACAAGAGTGTTCTATTTTTAAGTTCTACCAAACATGAGAACCCCCAATCCGAAATTAAGTCATCCTGTAGTGCCTCATTATCATAAACAATTGTGACGGTCCTCATAGATAATTAGTATAAACCCCCCAATTAAAATCTATCAACAACCTAAATTTCAAAGTATATGAAATTCATCAGTGAATCTCATTTTATCATTTTCTATGAAAAATAGAATGGAGAATCTAAAAAACATAAGAGTAAAAAACGAAAAAATCAGAAATCAAAAAAAAAGAGATGAAAGATCAATAATCTTCATAAACTATTGGGTCGCTTTCAAATAAATCTTCAAAATCCTCAACCGTCACGTTGTCTTCATATACCAATTCAACAATTTTTCTGGCTTGCGGATTAAGATCAGGTTCATCCAAATAGACCTTCAACTGGTCTCGGAAGAACTTAAGTAAGATTTCCGCACCTTTGTCATAGGTTTCCTCACCCACCTCTCTCTGTAATGAAACATCCAAGAAGCTTGGGTCAATTTCTTGTCCTTCCACGGTCATCTCTCTCAATACATACCCCAACAAACTGAATCTTGCAGGCTTTACTTGACTCTTGGTAAATCTCAGCTTTCCTCTACGGGGCAAGAATTCCCGAGTAATCCACTGGGGTTTAAAATCAACTTTCCATGCACCAATGTGTTTAATAGGGCACAAGATATATTTTACCTTTGGAGAGGTCAGGAACTGTTCAAATAATAAATTAGCCTGATTGACACGCTTACCCGTGGCAAAGGGCCAATAGGATCCTACACCTTCGGATTGCATTCCTTCCGTATCAACGATACTGGGATTGCCATGACCTCTGGGTGACACTAACCGCCATAACCAGGCAATCGCAGGCGGGAGAATGTGGAATAATCCGATTATCCCATAACTGGGATTATCTCTGGTACAAGGTGGTGTTCGGACACCAAAACTTCGTATATCCACACTTACCGGATTGTTGATTGCCCTAGGTATGTTTGATCGCCTCTGTACAAATCTAGGATTCGGACAAGGTTTACCTGGAGCATCATCAATATGTTCCCATAATAACGCGGTTGCGTTGGCTTCGGTATCGATGTTTAAAAACAATAAAGGATTATGAGGATGAATGGAAAGCTTTTCCATCTCCGGATCGGTGCCATATTCTTTGATATGATCAACCCGGATAAACCATCCTCGTTCTGCATCCGCAAGCTGAAGTTTTCCGTTGTCTTTTTGTAATTTTGAATGACAAATGGCCATATCATCGGTTATAGCTCTTAATTTACAGGTTCTTTGAATATAAAGGTGCCTTTTCTCACCTGTTTTCACATTTTTACTGAGTAAGATACTTCCATCTTGTTCTCTGTGGATGAATTCATTCATTTCACTTTTTCCACCACCGCTTGCACCCTCATGCATAATCACAA
>CAZEPC010000579.1:0-2831 GCA_964513765.1 uncultured archaeon | reverse complement strand
CATCCGCAGATCAATGTGAACCGTTTCCCAGAAATCAGTTTCGAAACGGGCCCGGGTTTTATCATTAGTCCAAAAATCTTTTTCATATTCCGATTTTGAGTGAATTACACCTTCCTTCCCGTAGGTCTCTAATCCCTTGACCACGGGTTTATTCCAAGGATCCAGAACAGTTAGACCTAGAGATTTAAGGACAGGTGTAAGAATTGATCTCCACCCAAAGAATTTTTCAATAAGCCGGGAGCCCACAAAGTCCATAGGACCGGAAAGATAAATCCTGCTCCCGCCGAGTATATTTTTTTGCATCTTTAAATAGTCCCTCCTTCTGATTTCATTTCTTCCAAAACTTTAATGCCCGAGCTGGCACCTATCCGGGTAGCACCCTCTTGTATTAGTTCCTTTGCAAATTTATAGGCCCTAATTCCTCCTGATGCTTTAATCCCCAGCTGATCTCCGACAGCCTTTTTCATAATTTTAATGTGCTTTACGGTGGCACCAGAATCACTAAATCCAGTACTGGTCTTTACGAAATCCGCACCCGCATCCTTAACAATTTCGCAAGCATTATGAACCTCTTCATCGGTTAGAAGGCAAGTTTCCAATATAACCTTTACCAAATTGCCATCTGCCGCTTCAACCACTTTTTTAATATCCCTTTCAACTAAATCAATATCATCTGATTTTAAGGCACCAACATTCATCACCATATCAACCTCTGTTGCTCCATTCTCGATAACTTGCTTCGCTTCGAATGCCTTTACCGAGGACAATGTGGCACCTAAAGGAAAGCCGATCACACTACATACCTCGACATCCGAAGAATCCAGAATTTTTTTGGCATATTTCACATGGCATGGGTTTACACATACTGCCCCGAATCCAAACTCTATTGCCTCATTGCAAAGTCTTTTAATGTCATCGCGATTTGCCTTGGGCTTCAGATTAGTATGGTCAATAATCTTGGCCATTTTCTCAACCGTATCTATGTTCATCATTATAATAAGCTTGTATGTTAATCCTAATAATAATTTTCATAATTCTTAAGGAATAGAAGGGGATAAAAGGGGAAAAAAATAATATTAATAATATTGTTAATCAGAATTCGGAGATCTCCTTGGAGACTTCCTCGAGCATTTCTACATCCCGGGACTTGGGTCCCTCGTCTGATTTCTTCCTGAAGACAATGGACAAAGTGACTAAGAGAGTTATCGGAAATGTGAAATAATATAAGAAGAACTCTAAAGCAGTCCAGCTAAAGACCGGCTCCGGGGCATAGCTGTTTAAGTTCCATAAGATCAACATAGTTAGGATAAACATGGTGAGGAAATTGGCCATGGGATCCATAGAGCGTGTGAGCCCCATCCCTTGTTTTCTTTCGCCAGTAATCGGCCACCAAAGATTTGATCCTAACCAACCCAACTGATCCACAATTACATGCCCCCAAACTCCGCCGGTGATCACCCCAAAAATAGTGAGTATTTCTGCATCGCTTAAAGGGTTGTCTGCAATCATAAAGCCCAAACCCGCGACGAGACCACTTAATAGCCCAAGGAATACTCCCAATGTGAGCGAATGACTCCATCTTCGGTGCCATTGAATGAAATCTGCTTTAATTACCTCCCCATCCCTCCTGAATTGGAAGGTGGGTCCATCCCAGATATCTACATTGGTGACACTCTCATATCCGTATTGCAAATTGGGCTTATATTTTACCGAGGCTATTTTCTCGGGTTTAGGTTCCGTTCCCTTTAGAACTTCAAGACCGGTGGTTATTAAAGGACCTATTTTTACCCGAACCTCCTTTTCTTCAGTTTTAAACAAGATAGAGTACCTTCGCCACATGCCTTGTGGAAGCCTGATGGTTTGTAGTTTTACCCTCACGGGCTTTTCGCTGGTATAGGCTTTGTTAATTGCTTCCGCAAGCTTTTCGGCCACCACCCATGGATCCAATTCATGATAGCCCGGTGTGATCGTATAATCTTCCGATTCCATATATCGGCTGAATTTGAAATCCAAAAAATCCGGTAAATACCCAAATAAACCACCAATAGGGATCAATAATACCCAGAGAATTTGGTCACTTATATATGCTGCCCTTACTACTAAAGGGAAGAACGTTGCTACACAAACACCCGTCCAAAAGTGCGTTAAACCTTTCATTTTTTCTCAACTTTTTTTTTTAATTTATCCAAACTATCTCTAATTCATGTACATGTATTTATTTTTACATTATTAGGCAATTCCAAAAAAGCTCGCCGCTTGAATTCCCAAACCGGCCATTGAAAGCATCATGGGAACGGTAATCACGGCAATACAATAAACCCGTCTCGTGTTAAATACAATGGGAATATATCCAATTGCGGTTGCCACTAAAGTGATAATTACTCCCGAGGGACCTAGCATATAAAAGTTTAAGGAAAGCATAATGATAATCCCCACTAAGGAAACAATACGGTTATCGATTTTATGGGCGATCTTCGTGATTCCCCTTGAGATCATATAGAATATAAACCATCCAATAGCCGCAGCAATGAGAACAGAGGCGGCAATCAGATATAACTCACCTGTAGTATCAGGTAAATAGAACAGTGATATAAACAGGGAAGCACCACCTCGGCGGATGGACACGCCCGGGATAAAGAGGAGCAGTACCGCACCCACATAATATACCGAACGAGATACTCCTTGTCCGACCATAAAAGAACGATCCCCGGATTGAGCCACCGCATGACGGGCAAATGAATTTCCTACACCTGCAGTAAGTGAGGGCACCAACATTCCAATCCCGCCTCCAATCACCCCCGAACTCAACCCTTGAAAAATATCGGAACGAT
>CAZEPC010000578.1:0-2833 GCA_964513765.1 uncultured archaeon | reverse complement strand
ATAAAAAAACTGAAAAAAACGGAAGGTTTTTCTGAGATCGCGCTTTCGGAAAATAAACTAAGGGAAATGAAGGCCTGGTTTGACCAGTATTGTAAGTCCTTTACCTCGTTTAGCGAAAAGCAAAAGGCAAATTTTCAATTAAAATATACCCACACTTATGAAGTAGCCAAAATAATCGTAGAGATGGGAAAGCGTTTGGGATTAAAACCCCCACAGCTCGCTATTGCCGAGCTTATTGGGCTATTTCATGACCTGGGTAGATTTGAGCAGATTAAGAGACATAACACATTTTCCGATGCACAATCCATGGATCACGGGGATTTTGGTATGCAAGTTATAAAAGAATTTAAACTTCTGGATAAGATCGAGGAAATGAACCAAAGGTCCAAGGAAACTGTTCTTAAAGCGGTTAAATATCATAATAAACTTGAACTCCCAGATTTGGAAGATCAAACCACGCTTTTTTACATTCAGTTAATCCGGGATGCGGACAAAATTGATATCTATCGGGTCTTGTTGGAGTATTACAACGATGCAAGTGATGAGAAGGATCAAACCGTTGTTCTAAATCTAAAATCTGAGGAAAAATTGAGCGAGTCCGTAATTGAAAAGATTAAACAGGGAAAGATAGTAGAAAAGCGTCAAATTAAAAATGTTAATGATTTTAAATTGTTGAATCTCTCTTGGATATTTGATTTTAATTTTTACGCAAGCCTTCAATTACTTAAGGAAAAAGGATATTATGAACAAATGTGCGGTATGCTACCCAATACAGAGCAAGCGAAAGGGGTAATAGATATTCTTATGTCGGCATTTTCGGAACTACTCGGGGAGGATGTTCAATAATGCCCGAACTTCCTGAGGTTCAAACCTTTCGCGTGGAATTTGAGGACTATGCCCTTAATCATGACATTGTTCGGGTAAAAGTATATTCGGATGATATTTTAGAGGACATGGGGGTGGAGAATTTCATTCAAAAAGTTAAAAATACCCGCTTTGATCGCACAAAACGCTGGGGAAAATTTCTATTCGCAAGAATTTCTGGTAAAAGATGGGTAGTGTTTCATTTTGGAATGTCTGGATATTTCAGATACATTTCCAGCAAGGAAGAGAGGATTAAACATGATCATATCCTCTTTTGGCTGAAAAAGGGAGAAAGTCAGAAAAAGATTTTATGCTTTAATTGCCAGCGTAAATTCGGAAGAGTGGGGATTACGCGAGATGTAAAGGAATATATGCGGAAAAAAAAGTTTGGACCCGACATTTATGGACTTCCTTTAGGAGATTTTAAAAACATCCTTTCCGGGAGAGACAGATCAATCAAATCAGCACTTTTAGCTCAAAGAGTAGTATCAGGTTTGGGAAATCTTTATATCGACGAATCTCTCTTTCAGAGCGGGATCAAACCAACCAGAAATGTTTCTCAATTAAATCAAAAAGAATTGGAAACATTACACAACACTATTCAAAGGATTTTGCGCATAGCCATTGATAACAAAGCAGATTATGGAAAATTCCCAGAAGACTTCTTTATTAATTTTAGAAAAAAGGGGGAAAACTGCCCTAAATGCGGGTCTCAATTGCGGAGGGAAAAAGTGGCCGGAAGGACCACGTACTTTTGTCCATCATGCCAAAATTGATGAAATCAATAGTCTTATTAGGATTCTTACACAATTCTTATATATGGACTTATCTAATCCAACAGAATTAGAAAATCTATTATGGCTTATTGTTGGTATTATTATTGGATTATACGTGATTATATTTCTTCGAAAGGCACATAAGGGAGATTTGAAAAAGTTTAATATTGGCGCAGCATCAATATTTTTCGCCCTTTTCTTTGATTCCGTTCGTAGATTATTCCTTCCCAAAACCGAAGAAATGATCTTTATTGGAAATATTGTTATTGCGGTTTTTTGCCTCCCCTTGCTCTTCTATGTCGAGAAAAACATACTCAAACATAAGAAAAACTGGATCGCATACACATCTATTCTCCTTATCGGGGTTTTCATCGTAGGTGTAATTATCTCCGATTTTGACAGAGATACCATGAATTTACTCATTATACCTCCCTATGCAGTCGAGATGTTAACAATTCTATATGTATATATCTCCCTAGTTTTTAAAACAACAGGTATTATCCGAAAGTCATCCGCATTAATTTTAGTGGGGCTGGCAATTACCATTGTCTTTTGGTTCCTTCACGGACAATTCGGACCCACTGGAGCTTACCCAGATCCCGCCTTAATGGACATCTTCATGTACTTATCACCTATTATGATCTTAGTGGGACTTTCCGTAGCGGCGCTAGGGTTTTTCAAATACCGACCTATGTAATTTTATACTTTTTTTTCAATTTAGTCCAATTCAGGAATGAAAGTTTGAAGATTCTCGAAAAATTTTAAATACCGGGAACTATGTGATACAAGTCTCTTTGCATTTGGAAATTCTTTTAGAAACTCTTGGGCGGTTTTTCTCATTTTTCTCCTCCAATACTTAATATCATCCTCCACATCGACAATCAAGATTACGGAGAGTTCAGGTTTTGCATTTATAAGACAATGATGTGTTTCGGTGGAGATTTGGGTCAATTTTCCCATCTCCATCTCTTTCGATACATTTTGAATGGCTGAAAGAAAGCCACTAAAGATAGGGGCATGTTTATTGTTTATTCTCGCGTGGGTTGGCTTATATTCAAAATAAGTTATTCCGGTTTCATCATCTTGGATGAGCATTAAATCGAGCATCTTAATTGAAACAATAAAAATCTTCAATCCTATTTAAAATTCGCTTTAGTTTTTATAAAATCTTTTTTAATGAACATCAAAAAAAA
>CAZEPC010000577.1:0-2835 GCA_964513765.1 uncultured archaeon | reverse complement strand
AGGGTAGATACTTGGGGAGGAGCTTGGAGGTGCTTACCAACATGATGAAAGAACCCAACTGTTTGAGGGTTTTAACACTTTCGGGGGCGATGGTACCCGCAGGTATGGAGGAGATCATTTGTCGGGGCATTGAGCGGGGTGCGGTCGGGGCAATAGTTTCTACGGGGGCCAATATCATCCATTCTTTGGTCAATAGTTTCGACCCCCAGGATCATCAAGCCCACTTTAGGGGAAGCCGACAGGTTGATGATGCCGAGCTCTATAATCACCGAATCAATCGGGTCTATGATACCTACATCCCCGAAGAAGAATATAAAAATACCGAAGATCAAATTAAGGACATTTTGCTTCAAGATCACGAACGAGGTGAACAATACGTGTATTCACCCTCAGCACTTCTCAAATACTTGGGGAAAAAAGTGGAGGGACGATCCTTCGTAAAGGTTGCTGCGGACCATGAGGTACCTATATTCTGCGGGGCCACATCAGATAGTGAGCTGGGACTGGACTTGATGGTATATCGGGAGATGGAAAATCTAAATATCATTCTCGATGAGCTTGCAGATGTCCATATTTTCGGCGAGTTAATTCGTTCCTATAGGACTCACGGAACAATCATTTTGGGGGGTGGAGTACCGAGAAACTGGGCCCAGCAAATATTTCCCTATTTAGATCAACTATACGCAAAAAGAGGAGAGGAATATAAAGGATATAAATTCTCCGTAAGATTTCATAGCGCGGTGGAACACGATGGGGGCCTCTCGGGATGTACCATTTCCGAATCGATTTCTTGGGGAAAATATGATGTGCACGCAAAGCATCAGTCTGTTTGGGGCGACAGTACCGTGTATTTTCCGCTTGTGATGACCGCCTTGTTCCAAAGGCTGGATCGGTTGGGAATCGAGCCCCAATAAATTAAATCAGAATAAATACAATGAACATAATTAATACGTGCAATAAACACAATAAATAAGTGCAAGGAACACAATTAATATGTGCAATGAACAGAATAGGCGTATAAAAGGAATAAATTCAATGAACACAATATCTGGGCATATTTTTTCCTTAAAATAATGGATCGTATTCAGATTAAGCTTGATAGGATCCTCAGCGAATCAGATTTGTATCGTCGCACTGCCGACCTATCCGGCCTGCGGTAAGTTCTTATGATGATATATTTTTGGTGCTCATAGAGAAGATAAAACTTCATGCGGATCCGGGAATCCTTGTCTTCCTCGGGCTGTTCCCCATAACCCTCCCAGAATGCATCATTATTGAAGCCGCAATAGTCCAAGACCGCATATTCAATCTCGGGATCCCCGCTAAGGCTGCGATCCCAGTCCACGATGCCCGTCACATTACCCTTTTCATCCACTAAAATATTTTGAGCCCACACATCCATATGAAGTAGAGAGGAGGGAACGTTTTCGCGGACGGTGAAACTGTCTTTATGCCGATCTAAAGCATTGAGAAACTTTTCTGCTTCTTTTGGGCTATAGGCACCGCAATCTACTAAGCCATCCTCGAGATACCGCCACATCACACGAAAGGCATCCCACCAACTCTTTTTCGGAGGACACGGGGAATGGACACCAATATACCCGTAAAGGTCGGAATGGATAGCATGGGCTTCCCGCACATATTGTCCCGTTTGATAATATGCCTTTTGAAGCTGAGTATTCGAAAAATGGGAATAAGCACGTTGGGCGGAGCTTAAGGGCGTGCCCTTGAGGTATTCCATAATCAGAAAATCTCTGCTGACCAAGTTCCTTTGAAAATTGGCTACCAGTATTTGGGGGACAGGGATACTTGTACGGGCACGAATGAGCTTATGGATTCTAGGTTCTTGTCGCATCATCCGTTTTTCATAGAAAATGAACCCTGCATCGTCGGGAGGGGCAATTCTTACCACTAATTTCTTCTTTTGTCTTGTTTCGTCCTCCTCTCTTTTCGAGGGCGAATTATGAATATCAAAATTTGAAATATTCTGGATGGGGTCTTCAAACTCAATAATATAACTATCGTTAAAAAGCCCCGTGGAGATCTCCTTGATTTCAGAGGGGCTCTCCCGAAAATAATGCGCACAGATCTTCTGGATTCGATTTTGATTATGACCCAATGTATATCTCATCCCTCGTTGTTGGCCTTATTTCCCATTTTGTAGAGTACAAACGCAGAAATCCCCGAGATTACAAAGGCCATTACGAAGATTGCGATAAAAATCGATATTTCCTCCAAGATCACCCAGGAGAGTAAAGCCCCTACGAGATTGCCGAGCAGAGAACCCACAATCTTTACCGAACGATGGAAAGAGAGCGCTAAATTTGGGGACTTAGTCATCGAGGAATAGATCCCGAACGTTATGGTGGGCAGATAGGTCCCGAAAATTACTCCCCGGAAGATTTGCAAAATATATACCCAATAAATACCGCCCCCATAGAACGCAATGAAGGAGATAGACATCTGCCTTACTGCAGACATGACATAGGTGATCGCCACCATCTTCGTCCACGAGTAATCCCCGAGGTGCTTGGCAATAAGAGTCATGACCGGCCATTCAATAAATGCCGAAATGGAATACGCCAAAGCAATTAGAACATAATTGTTATCGGTTAAAAGTCCGTAAAATATCCCCTGAGTTCTATAGGTGATCGACTGGGCGATGCTGAATAGAAGACTAGAAACAATTACGGCTAAGAATAGCCGATGGGTGAGTAATTTTTTGATGTTCGTCAGGTATGAATCCGAAAGTTCCGATTCTTTTGCTTTGCCTTCCTCCGATACTTGCCCAGATTGATCTTCCGCCATGTTTTCAGGGTTATTCAAAGAGTCTGC
>CAZEPC010000576.1:0-2839 GCA_964513765.1 uncultured archaeon | reverse complement strand
AATGTGAAAAATGGGAAGTTTGGATGCAAAATAAAAAGAATGAAAAATGATTTTTCTAATGATAAGAGAAAATGAAGAAACAGCAGTTTGGCTATCTTATTATTTTTAGTACCATTTTATATCTTTTATCATTTACTGCATTGAACAATTTAATTCAAGACGGTTCAATGGCAGATATTTCGTCTTTAGAACATGGAAAATCCGAAGAAATAGGAATAGAAGATACATATGGATATACTAAAGCTCAACAAAAATCCCCAAATTCTGCAAATGATATAAATATTCAAGATAGATCAGATTTATTTTGGAATGGGACAAATGGCTGGGAAAGCTTTATTGAATCGGATAATAAAAACAATTCACTTTATATTTTAAATCAAAAGCAACAACAATCACCTAATAAGGGAACCACTGTTAATATCTCAAAAATAGATATTGACACCCATCAGCAACATTGGAATTTAGTTTATGGAGAGAAAAACCAAAGTTATTTTGTACAAGATATTCTTCTAAGCCAGAATAAGAGCAAACTTTACATTTTTGAGGTTATATTCAATAAAAATCCTCTAAATTATTTTAATCCTCTAAATTATTATAATCAGAGTAGAATCATCAGCATTAATGCAACAAATGGCAATATAATTAAGACAATCAATATGTCAAAATCATTTGATGATAAGAGCCTTTTCATAAACTCTATGAAAAATACAGGAGATAACGGTCATGTCTTATTAAATGGTATTATTTATAACAATGAAAATTCAACAGAAAATACCGAAAATGCAGATGCAATCTTATCAAAATACAATTTATATTCAGAAAGAATAATTTGGAAAAGAATATGGGGAGAAAAAGATTCTGACGAAGAATTAATAGGATTTGACCTCACAAATGATGGAGAATACATTTATACCATCGGATATCAATATAATTCTACAACAGCAAATCCAATGGCATTGTTTAATGTTCTTAAACCAGATATACAAGAGGGAAAACCCTTTTTCTTACAAATAAGCGAAACAGGCTTTTTATATTTTGAAAAAATCATGAAATTTGGATCAGATACCACTTTCATGCCAAAAGGGCTTTCCTTAGATAATAAAGAAAATCATTTTTTTGTGTTATCTTCCTATAAAAATAGTTCAGAAAGCGGTGATAGCCATATAGGTTTTTCTAAATTTGATTTAGTGGGCAACATTGTTAATCATACAATTTATCAAGATGAAAATTCATTCACTTATGAAAAAGGAACAAAATTATTAAAAAGCCCATGGAATCAATCATATTATATATTAGCAAATTCCTTACATAAAGATGGAGAGCAGATTGATTCGATCTCTGGTATTTTGTTACAAGTTCATTTAAATGGATCTTTGATATGGAAAAACATAACATATCTTCCAGATATTGAAGAAAATTTTAATATCTACAACGATTTTGTAAGCACAAATTCAAATAATTTCCTTAGAATAATCGGTTATAAAACAATCGCACAAAATGAGACTTATGCTCATTTATTTGAGTACAGCCTAAACAGAGAGCCTGCACCATCATATTTATATAGCGAGAAAATCGTGGACTATGATGGTCAAATAGACCTCAACTGGACAGAAGCAGAAAGGGCTCACAATTATTCCATCTTTCGGAAAAATACTCCTTTTTCGGACATCAATGATGCAGAAATGCTAACCATTACAGAGGATTTATCTTTTACGGATCAGCTCAATTCAAATGGTTCCTATTATTATTCTATCATTTCAAGCAACGAATATGGAAATAGTACTCCTTCAAACATATTAGAGATTAAGGAAGCTCCTGATCACACACCATTTCTCTACGAGGCCTCAATTAGAAGAAGAAATAGCAATGATATTGGGTCGTCTGGTTTTGATGTAATTCTCAATTGGACAGAATGTCCTGATGGAGATCTTTATTATATATATAAAAATCAAAGTAAAAGTTTTGATATTTCCAAAACCAACCCAATTCAAAGTAGCACCGAGAATAATTTCATAGACCTTGATATAGAGCCCGGTGAATGGTGGTATGCGATAATTTGTGAATATGATGGACATTCTACAAATTCATCTCTTTCAAATAACAGGTCGATTTCAACAATTAACTACCCAGAAAATCCGTATTTAATTTACCGAAATAGACCATACCTTAACAGTACAGATATTCCCACCTATGATCAATTCATTGAATTGAATTGGAGTTATTCTAAATACACAAATAATTATTCTATTCATCGAGATGTTTTTCCTTTCCAGAAAGCAAACCAAACAAATCAGATTGATAAAAATCTACAAAATAATTCGTATATAGATACACTATCAAATGAAGGACTCTATTATTACATGATTGTAGCGCATAATGGCAGTCAAAATATATCATCAAATGTATTGGAAACTCTCAGAGCTCCAGAACCCACACCATATTTATATGAGTTTTCCAATTCCACAACCACCCAGAAGGATGTCAAATTAAGATGGTCAATAAACAATAAATCAGGCCAAGTCGATCCCAATAAATATTATATCTACAGAAACGATTCTAAGAATTTTAATATACTTTATACCAGCCCCATCACAGAGGTTGATGGGAATAAGACATCATACCTTGATGAAAACGTACCAGATGGAACTTGGTATTATCGATTGTACTTAGAGTCTTCTTTATCCAATATTCAATCCATAACGGTGACATCTGAATCCCTAATGCCTAATTTTACCATAAATCCCTATATAATTAAAGACATGATCCACATTAAATGGCAAAACATCCCAAATACGGAAAGTTATGAGATCTATCGTACTCTTTCTCCCATAAATACCAT
>CAZEPC010000575.1:0-2852 GCA_964513765.1 uncultured archaeon | reverse complement strand
TAACCAACGATTCAGAATCAATGCAATTAATATAAATATTGGTTTTTGGATCTTTGTCCAATAAACGACTTACTTCATCTAATGAGCGAATGTATTGTATCAATTCAACTTTTTTTTCCTTTCCTAAAGCGAATTGTTTTTGGGACACTTTTTTCTCCTCAACCACATTTAAAACCTTCCTTCTTCATTAATTAAACCCTTAGTAATTAAGCCCTTTCTTTCCTATATATCCTAAAGCCAATTAAACCCAAAAGAATTAACATAATATAGATATAATAGGGTTTCTGAATATTAATATCTATAACACCCATATAGATTATCATAAAGCCTCCCCCAAAAATAGAAATGATGGAGAATATCAACATATAATAATCTAATAATGAATTCCTGAATTTTAAGTACTTTCTTCTAATATATGAGCTTTTCATTTTTTTTACCTCTTAACCACTTTAACAATTTTACCTAAAAATGCTCGCCGATTGACTCCCCGAAATCTTTGAGATCCCTGAAATATTTCTTAAACCTCTTTCTGTGAGACAGTAGAAATCGGATCCTTTCAATTTCATCTATTTCATCCTTTCCTAACCCGAGAAGTAATAGTCGAATCAAAGCCTCACCCTCACTTAGTTTAGCCTTAGCTACATTCAAATAATTACCTTTTAGAGGGACTATTTCCAAGCGAGTTTCATATTTCTTGAAATTATAATACCAAATTAATAGAAACATATGGACATTAGCAATTATACCCGCAATATCAACATAGTGAGGATAAGCAGGAGATAATTGCTCGTATTTTTGAACAGGGGCAGGAGGCTCACCTGGATATACCGTAAATTTAACATAATATAATTCAGATGCTGCTGCTGGATGATCAATTAATATCAGAACATAAAAATCCCCTGTTTCTAAATACCAAGTTGAGTCGAAAAATTGTCCATAATGGGACTGATTTGAATAAAACATAGGTAAAGCAGGTGTTTCAATACCATAGATACTTGAATTAACCATGGTTCCATTTTCATAAAAGAAGGTTGATATAAATAAAAATCCAAAGGAAGTGAGATTTTTATCTTGAACTTCTTGATAGTTTGTAATGTTAAAATCAATAAACCCATTATCATACTGGGGCATTGAAGATGGAGTAGAAGTAATATTTGATTCATAATAATTTTGCAAACCCCATTTGAGGATTTCTCGGGATAAATTTTCGTTATCATTTTGTTCTAATAAACTTTCCTTAAAAGCATCATTATCTCCGACAACCATTACTCTCCCCTCACCATAATCCCTAAGACCTAAAACCGAATTACCGGAATCATGGGTGAGGAGTAATTCGACATCTTGGTTACCATTTAATCTTTCAACCCCTATCGGATCTTTAAAACTAACTTCTGAGATTTCAGATTGATCTTTGAAAAGTTCGCTAGATTTATCATTTAGGCCCAGAGAGATGTTACAATAGCCATATTCATCGTATGGAAAGAAACTATTGTTATTAAGCACCATATCAAAGTTTTCAAGCAATTCGTTCATAGATCCCACATTGGAATGGTATTGATCTTCAGACCAAACATATAAAGTCCCCCCATTGTCCACCCATTCAAGAATAGCATCAATTTCACTCGGTAATAAAGCTTGTTCTGGATCATTTAATACTAAAGCATCAAAGAATTGGAGATTATCATGATTTATGGTATTCGTGGTAAAGGTATCATTTTCAAAATAATAATCTCCAAGAGTTTTACCCAAAAAACTTGTTTTAGGAACGATTTCATCAGTTCTGAAATCAGTAACATTCATTCCAGTAGCATCGGTCAAATTCATCTCCAGAAAAGGAATAATTGTATAAATTGATGCCCCTTTGCCATTATTTGATTCTGGTTCTGCCCATAATTCACGTAGATTAAAGAAATTACCCCAAGTGGTATCTAACCTCTCGTTAAGATCTAAGAATGCAGATAAATCGAATCCATCGGATGATTCAAAGGATATGTCATCAAAATCGCCAAAACCTCCGAAAGATTCACTAATATCTGTTGAAAGATTTAAAGACTCAGTATCGGTAATACCAGACAAACCTCCCATCCCAACTAGATTATCCGAAACAAAAAGATTAATATGAGTTGCATCAAACCAAATTCTTCCTCGGTTAGGATAGATTTCTACCTCAACAGGTAAGCAATAGAATGGTTTTGTATCTCCTTCTTTAGTAAAAGTTATATTAAACCGATTGATTCCAGGCGGACATAAAGGATTTGCAAAAAGAAGAATAGGAATTGCACTATTAGGACCTAAATCCATTTCAGTGCTTGTGGGAAGATCAATGGAACCAAAACTGCTTAAACTTCCAAAATCCCCCATCGGACTTTCTTCTTCAGATTCATCATCCCCAAAACCAATTTGTGAACTATTTGGAGAATCCGTTGCGGGAATCGGGCCATTTATATCATTCATATTATTTAGTTGTGATAATTGCTCTGAATCAGAAAGTAATGGATTAAGGAATAAAATCATATTCTTTCCGATACCGGCGGCTTCAACCTTTACATCTTTAATATCCGTTATTGCACATACTGTTAAATTGTAAATCCCAAAATCAAGAGGAGCATAAAGTTTCATGGGATTTTGATCTAATTTCTTGGGAAAAATAACAAATCGTTCATATTTTATCTTGTTATAATGAGTACCATTTATAATATATAAGGTGCGAGAGAGACTATTACTCAGCAAATTAGCCTCATTTTGCATGACTTGTATGTCTGAAACATCCCCAAATATCCACCCAACCGAATAAATCCCTGGTTCTAAGGGCATCCAAGATGCAGTAAATTCTCTGATTTCAAACACATCAA
>CAZEPC010000574.1:0-2861 GCA_964513765.1 uncultured archaeon | reverse complement strand
CCAACTACACGAAAGAGATCCAAATTAGTTAAAGAAGTAAAGAAAATCATCGCCGACTACCTCACAGATCATCCGGAACACCACCCAAATTTATCCGGAAAAGCACAGAAAATTATTACGGATTTGGGAATATTTTACGGTTTGGGCGATGGAGGGCACGGGCCCACCGGAAAGGAAGTGGCGGTGGTTGAAAAGTGGATAAAAGAAGGAAAGGGGCATTACAGTACCGTCCAGAATTATTTTGACACACTCCACAAATATTGGGAGAGACTCCCCATATGGAATGATGAGCTCTATTTCCAAAAGCATCAAGGTACATTAACCACCCAAGGAATGATCAAACGGGGAGTTCGTATGTTGGAATGGCGAACGGTGGGCTTGGAAATGATCTGCACATTATTGGAAATGATGGATGAGAATTTTCTGGTGGATTATGGAAAGTTCAAACAGGTTTGGCTGGATATCCTCACCAATCATTTCCACGATATCTTCCCAGGGAGCTCCATCCCAGAAGTGTACGACGATACTTACGATCATTTTCTCCAAGATATCAAACTGTTAGACCAAATAGAAGCAGATGCGGTAAAAGAATTGATGAGCCAAATTCCAGGGACCAATACAGAGAAGATGGACTCCGAGGGGATTATTGTAATTAATCCCTTAGGAATGGAGAGGAAAGAAATAGTGGCAATCGAGGTTCCTAAAGGGCAGCAAACCATAGACTTCCAAGACAAAGTAAGAAGCCTGAAATTGATAAGCGGCCAAGGAATCCAAGAGGTCCCCATACAATTCATTGAGGGGGACCATAAGGTAGAAGAACCGCTCATGAAACAATCAGACAGAATTGAATTTATCTACGATTTTAAGCCTTTTGAAATAATTTTCGGGTACTTCCACGATGCACAAAGCAAAAATCGGAAGGAAATCTTGATTAACGAATCCGAAGATTGTATCACGGTTCAGAAACGGGATGAAACATTCACAATCGATAAACACACGGGTCATATTGACGATTATTCATGGAAAGGGAGGAAGATACTGAAGAAAGGATCCGCAGCCCTAAAAGCCTATGCCGATATGGAAAACGTGTGGGAAATCCAGCATAATTTTCGCGATTGGCATATGGAATGGGAAGTGATCTCCGCCCCAACCGTAAAGGAACATGGACCAGTGAGATCGACTATTGAATATAAAACCAAATTCGAAGACGGGGAATCGGTCTTTATCCATCAATATATATTCTATCAAAATATGAATGGATTTGAATCAAAAGTAATGGTCGATTGGAAGGATCCCGCAATCTTTATTAAAATGGAATATCTCCCCACCACAGATTCGAAATATTCTATTGCGGAAATACCAGGTGCGGCCATAAAAAGAAAAATTAAGCCTGCCGCATCTCATGATAAAGTTCGATGGGAAAATAACTGCCAAACCTTTGTTGAGATGCCCTCGAAAGACGGGCAATGGGGTTTAGCGTTTATGAACGATGGGAAATACGGATTTTCCACCGAAGATGGAAAATTCGAGCTTTCACTCTTGCGCCAGGCATCGATCCCGAAAATTGCGGATGAAGCATGGTGTTTGGAGGAGAGAAGAAATCGAGTTGAGGCGGGTGAGGAAATCATGGGCGTTTCCGATCGCCACTGGCATGTAATTCGACAGCGAATTATCCCTCACGAGGGAGATTATCAAGAAGCATCAATTTTTAAAAAGGCGCATTCGTTCAACGTGCCCTTACTCGGCGACTGGATCAAACTTCAAACCGCAGATCCCGAACACAAGGAGAAGCAACCTAAATATCCCCGTGCCCTTAACCAAGTTCATAATACAATACAAATTAAAAACCCAAGTCTGGAAATGTTAGCGCTAAAGGTGTGGGAACCCCTAATTGCCAAAGATGATAAAGGTTTCATCCTTCGGATCGTGAATAATTCCAATTCAAAAACGAGGGGAGAAATAGAATTTTCTGCCAAATTGGAGGTTGAGAAAGTCGAGGCAGTCAACTTTTTGGAAATGGAAGATGAAACCTTGGATGAAGGGGCCGTGCAATTTGAGATCGGAGACAACGGACGGGGGATACTCCACACAGATTGGAATCCTTGGGAGATCCGAACGTTTCTTCTCCAATAATGCCACGATTTACCTTCCCTCTTGGTTTCCATCTGGCTTTTTTTATCCATTTCTTCAAGTTCTTCAGAGTAGATTTACCAAAAACTTGGCTGCAACAATATTAAGCCCCAAAGCAAAAAAGGCAAGCCATTCCCACACAATAATCCAATCAATATTTTGGCGGTAATCAATCCCCCCGTAAATAAATATGCCCACCGAAGTAATTAAAAATACCATAACCACGATTACAGTTCCCAATATCAAAAATCCGGATGTTTTACCCGACAGAGTTTTGTTTTTTCCTTGAGCTTTTCTGTAAGAAGAATTTTGTGGGGGCTTTTCTTCCTTCCCAGATGAATTTCCACCTATTGAAACAATGTTTTGAGCATCTAGATCCCTAATTTTCAATATCGCCCATCGAATATAGAGTAAATCCAAGAGAAGATATCCCAACCCCAGACCACCAAACGCAAACCCGGCTAATATATCGTGAATGGGCTGGATGTTATCGGTAAAAATGGAGATCCCTCCGAAGCCGAGAGCACCAAGAAAAAACAAAAATTGAAGGGGGAGGCGAGTCCATATATGTTTTATGGGTAAAATACGGAACATAAATAGGTAATGAAAAATTAGGAAAACCATAGTAAGAAATACACCGATGTTAAACACAGGATCGCATTTATTGCCAAGGACTGGATTTCCCAAGGAACTTATCCACACATCATGAATAGAAAATGGATTAGAGCGAG
>CAZEPC010000573.1:0-2861 GCA_964513765.1 uncultured archaeon | reverse complement strand
GATTCACCTCTCTCACTCCCCAAAAAATACAGCTATCGCTTAAACAATATCAAAACCTACTATAAAGAACTGGACAAATGGGGTCCCGAACAGGTGGTGCAAAAAATAAGAAAAAATGAGGAACTGTCGGAATTTGATAAGATTAACCACCAGCTTGGCAAGTTTGTTCCTTTTATCCTCAAACAAACCCAAGATGTAGACAACGAGATAAAGAGGTCGTTCCTTTCGTTTGTGAAAACTAAGTTTAGCGTGGATTTAAATAATTCGGACTTTTCCATAATGCTCTAACCCCTGGGAGAGAAAAAGGATTCTGGAGATCCCGGTATCTATGAATTTCCACCCCCCGCTGAAATGAAAAGCATGGTCCATTTCCAATGGCTTGATTTACTAGCCAGTATTTTATGCACTCCGGATGTGCATTGAATTATAAATTTTTAAGAGAGACAGCTTAAAGCCTTGCGAACCTTAAGCCGATACAGTAAGAATTAAGGCGGTACAGTAAAGATTAAACCGGTAAAGTAAAACTTAAGCCGATGGCGTAAATCTGAGCAGGGCGAATAAACCCACTTTAGAGTTCTAAAATGTGTAGGTCTTTAATTTTTACAAAAAGCTCTGTGTTCTTCGTTACAATCTTTCTGTTTTACCTTATAAATTTCCTTCTCCTTTGTCTTTTCCAAAAAGCCCTCATTAGTCATATTTTCGAGATTCTCACGGACATGCCCGATTTTATGGCCTAAGCTCAGCGATACCTGCTCGACGGATGCCTTTTTGTGTTTAAGCATATATCTCAAGATTTTCCCTCGCAGCTGCCGGTTGGACCCCTCGAATTTCTTTTGCTTACGGTAGTGGGCGCTCTTCTTATTGGGATTTTTTTTCGGGAACTTCTTTTTCAACATTACCCCGTAATCCATCAAAGCATAATACCACTCCCTTGATTTATCCCCCACAAGCGTTTTCTCTATGAGGGGCATAATCTCCTTATCTTTGACCTCATCCCGGGTGTGGAAGAAAAAATGGATAAAGAGCCGTCGAATATTGGTTTCGATAAATACCACCGGTTTATTGAACGCAAATGCGGTAATCTCACCAGCGGTGGCCTCCCCGATTCCCTTCAATTTTTGGAGCGCCTTCGGATCCTCCGGGAAAACGGAGTCCATTTCATTATAGACCTTTTCCGCAATATTTTTCATCCAGATTGCCCGCCGGTTGTAGCCCAACCCTTGCCATAATTTCAGGACGTCCTCTAACTCTGCCTCTGCAAGATCTTTGAAAGTTGGCCACTTTTTAAGAAATGCCCGATACTTTTTCTTAACACGGGAGGTTTGGGTTTGCTGGAGCATCATTTCCGAGAGAAATATCTTATAGGGTTCGGTAGTATTTCGCCAGGGGAATTCCCGTTTGTGTCGTTTATAATAATCCCAAATGATCCCTCGAAATTCATCAACCACTTTTGCACTAAGTCCTTCGTTTTTGTACAATCTGCGGAACTCGGATAGTAATTTCGCCATATTATTATGCCTTTCAATCCATAGAAGTGAAATATCCATTTAAAGATATGTATGTTTAATAAAGAAACATTCATAGGGATTTTACCAATGTAAATCTGATTTTCCCTTCCAAAACATGTAAAAATCAGAAAAAGTCTTAGGGAAGTTTTTATGAAACAAAATCCTTTTCCAATTATTCAAAATACCTAAATATGTAAGAATCATTTCAGAGTTGGTCCTCTAAATATGTAACTTGGGAAATTATCTTATACTTGCCCACCAAAAATAAGATTTGTGTGATTTAAACGTGATTTAAACGTGATTTAAACGTGATTTAAACGTGATTTAAACGTGAAAAATTTTAAGATTGAGAAAAAGTGGTTAGCTCTATCATTTGGAATTGGTTTAATCGTTTATTTATTGAATTTATATACCTATTTAAATCAAATTATTGTATATTCTATTTATGAAAAAGACTATTTTCTCATTGGGATTGATCATGAGACATATAGCTATGCAATCGAGCTTTTTTATTCGGGAAACAATCCATATCAAGCACCCAAGTTTATTTACACAATATATTATTGTATTATAGCAATTTATCACCTTTTGCCCATTCCATTATCACTTTTCATAAAAATTTCGGTCATGTCTTTCATTTTGGCCTATTTTCTATCAAAATTCAATAACTCCAGGAATAAAAATGAGAAATTTTGGTTTCTGGCAAATACAATAAATTGGGTGATGGAATATGTAATTCTTAATACAAACATGATCATTGTTTTTGTATTTTCCCTCTATTTCCATGAACACAAAAAGAAACCGCATTACGGATTGCTTATGATCTTTAGCTTCTTTAAGATAAATACAATGGTGGTTTTCCTTGGAGTTATTATCATAGAATCAATATATAATTCTTCATTTTTAAAGAATGAACTTCCCCATATATTTTTGGCTTTTAGTATAGGGATAATCTCGTTAATTATTTCCCTGAACATGGGTATAATGAACGATAACATGCAGATTTTAGGATCTGTATCTGTTTTCTCCCCACAACATTTCATTTTTTATTCATTTTTCATTGTTATACTTTTTGAACGGGAAATCTTCTCAGATTATAAGATTTTCAAAATGATATACAGACACAAAAAACAAATATGGATAATGTTGGGTTTATTAATTGCAAGCATTCATCTTTATAGATTGATAATTTATTTTTAGGAGAACGATCTCTTTTTCCCTAATTCTACGCCTTAGCCCAGCCACCTCAAAATTAGGAAAGACTTATGAGAGAGTTATGAGAGGTTAATGAGAGAGTTATGAGAGAGTTATGAGAGAGTTATGAGAGAGTTATGAGAGAGTTATGAGAGAGTT
>CAZEPC010000572.1:0-2864 GCA_964513765.1 uncultured archaeon | reverse complement strand
ATATTCATCTCCACTTGTTTCCCCGTTAATTCTCCGTGCCCTCACTTTCCTCCTTTTTTGTGTTCCACTTTTATCCCTCTTAATTTAATTTCCAATCTTCAATAATTCACTTTATTTTCCCGTAAGCCCTACTATCGCCCATTTTCACCATTTATCTTTTGTTTTATCCATTTTCCCGCCATTTGCCGGAATCACTTTTTGGGTATTTAAATGATCCCCCAGCGATGAATAGTAAGTAGGAAAAAAAATTCGCCCGGCGATCGGATCCTCCGATCTATCCTTTACGACCCGACCGATTTTGTGTTGCGGCTCGGGGGAGGATGGGAAGGAATATATGTTCGTTCTTTTTCCTTTCCAGGACCGGGCGCGTTTTAATCCGCAATTGCAATTGTAATTTCTCAGAGAAAAGATGTGAGCACAAATACAATGTCTAATAATACACTATCGGATATAGGCGACAAATTACGGGCCTTCGGGCAGCAGATTGCGTCCAAAGTACAAGGGTTCGGCAGAAACATGATGGCCCAGGGGATGAACTACACCCAGAAAATCGATGCCATCAAGGCCGAAATCGACAAGCGAAACCGCAACCTGCGGAGGCTTCAGCACGAAATTGAAAACTTCGATATTGCCATGAGCAACCTGAAGGACGATCGAAACGTGGCCTATTACCAGAGCCGAAAAAGGCACGCCAAAAACCAGATCCAGAAAGAACGATTTATCGTGGAGCAACTCCAGCAAGAAATCGAGATGCTGATGCAGAAACTGAAAACGGAGCAGGTGCGCTAGCCCCGGAGGGGAGGATGAAATGACTTTTATCGACTTTCGAACCAGGCAGGCGCTTAAGAAGATTTTGAAGGGGACGGTGGCCGTAGGCGCACTATCCTACATCTACCTCCGATTTGTGAGGGACACCCCCGAGATAACGCTGTTCGGAAAGAAATACCGAAATCCCTACTTCCCTCAGAAGCACGGGGGAGGTTCCGTGGGACCCGAACCTCTTGAAGCGGTGCGGGCGCATTTCGAGAACATGTCCGAGAAGGTCGCCCAATGGGGGCGTGAAACGAAGCAACTGATCCGCAGAAAATACGAGGAGGCAAAAACGCACGCAAACCTTTCGCCGTAGGTATTGCTTGCTGCCCCCTTTCAATAATGAAATAATACCGGGGAGCCCCGCGTTCCCCTTTTTTTTAATTATGATTACAATCCAACGGCTTATTTATGCGAGCCGATCAAATCAAACCAAATTGACCCGCGAACCAAATTGCACTCTGTACCGGGTAAGGAAAAAAAAGGATTACACAACCTAATGCAATAAAAACCATGCATACAAATGCACACACAACTCAACGAATAAAAACCATGCATACAAATGCACACACAACTCAACGAATTAATACAAAAGAAAAAGATACACAAGGAGTAAATTACATACTATGCCACAGAGAACCGTAAAAAACCCGTCGGGCGTGAAATACTTTAGCGATGATGTCAACGGCCGCCGGAAAATTTTATATAATTTAAAGAAGTTAGTTGCCGAAGAAATCGACATACAAAAAATATCCTCCCAGAAAGTAATCGAAATCGGGGGGTTCAAATTAGACGGAATTACTTTTGATCAAATCGAAAGCACCATCTCCAAATACGAGCCCAAGCCCCTTGCTTTGGTGACGGAGAAGGCCATTGTGGAATACATCTACCAGCTTCGCCGCAATGAGGCCATTATTTCCCGTACCTCCGTGGAGCCGGGAGAGCCCATAATAGGCGATCGATATATCGCGGATGGCGATGTCACTTGGAGTGATGGGGATATCCCCGCCGATTGTATCGTGGAGTTCACGGGGGAGGGTTGGGTGAGGATGATGCCAAAAGAAGGAAAGGCGGTTTGGATAACCGACGAAAACACCTTCTGTATCTACGGGGATGGAAAATGGAACGATCTTCTGGAAGGTTATGCCACCCTAGACGATGTAAATAGCCTGACGGAGGGGGTGAATTGGCAAAAATCCGTCCTCTCGCAAATCAATTTCGCCCAGAATGAGCCCTCAAGCCCGGCGGACGGCGACAGGTATATTAATACCGCCGAAAGCGCACCGTGGAATGCAACCTCGATCTATGAATGGAACGAGTCGACCGGGATCTGGGACGAATATCCGCCCGGTGGAGGGGATGCCTGCTGGATAGAGGATCAAGAATGCAAAAAACTGTTCAACGGAACCGAATGGGTTCTACTGGGGACCACCATTTCCCATGATAATTTGGCTGATATTGGTCCCGACCAGCATCACGTGAAATACACGGACGGAGAGGCCAGAGCGGCCATTGGAGATATTTTCGATGCGGCCGGTGGGTTGCAAACCGATTTGGATGCGGCGGGCCGCAGACTCACGAATCTTCAAACCCCGAGCACCACCAATGATGCAGTCACAAAATCATACGTGGATATCAATACCATCGGATCGGTGCTCCAAGATGGTGCCCCCAAACTGGGCGGGGACTTGAATGCCAACCAAAAAAAGGTCCATTCCCTCGGAAAAATGGAGGCCGATGCAAGTGCCCACCACATATACGATTATAAATACCCCGAGGATGCTATCATTCCCTTTTCCGAATTTTCGGAGGTTACCGAGCATGGAAGCTCGGTCATCGGCGATTTCAGCGGCCATAAGGACGCCTATAAGATTACTGCCGAGACCGATGATACCCTCGTCTATTCGGCCCACGTGATATCGCCCCGAACCGACGGCTACTGGTCGTGCTACATGGAAAACACGGCTCCCGGGGATGGCAGGCAGAATGTGCTTTTCCTTATCGCCAGCGGGAATCCCGACCCCTCCGTGACCAATCCCGGGACGCCCATTGCA
>CAZEPC010000571.1:0-2868 GCA_964513765.1 uncultured archaeon | reverse complement strand
TTTATAGACTAAATCCTCTGATTGCGAGGTGCTATTATCTGTTGAACTATCGCCCAATACATTATTATTCCAAGTCAAGGTACCCATACTTATCTCAGAGGAAAATATCGTACTTTGATTTAAAATTGATTTTTGGATAAATTTATATTTTACATCAAATTCGGTTCCATTTCCTTGTAAAACTCCATCATTATCAGCCCTATTCCAAGTTAAGTTATATCCATAATAACCGAAATCTGGGTTTGAAAATGAATAAGGAACAATTTTCGGGTAATACTGTCCTCCAGTTGACGCATTTGGAAAATGTTCAAACTCAAGACTGGTAAGGTCATCGTAAAATATGTCGGTGTCCCAAGATTTCTCTATGGTGTTGAGTTCATCTTCCTCAATAGGAACTAGTTCAGTAAAGATTTTATACGTACCTGGATCATTTTCATCAGTATTCTCGACCCAAGCATAATAATCGCCTGAGTCAAATAGGAATAATTCAAAACCACTACCGGGAGGACAAGTAAACATATTTTGTTCTTCAATCATGGCATTTTCACTATACTTATAGTAATTTCCATAATTTATGCTAGATCCGCTTGTACTTATTGAATCTTCCTTCATTATGAGAGCTGTGGGCTTATCAATGGACAGTTTAAGGTATTTCGTAGTCATTGGCTCGATGGGAATCGTCTGTTCTTTTCCTATTTCTATATTAATTGGATCTTGTTCTTCAACTTTGTACTCAAGGTATCTATTGTACCATATACGTTTATAAAGAAATCCGGATCTATATACGACTAGAAAGGCTTTTCCGTCTCTTTCTCCTAGAATTGAGTTTGTTGAAACACCATCATTGACAGTAATATTTTGGTGGCCTCCTGAGGAGGATGGATAGAATAATATGACACTACTTCCACCCCAAATATCTAAGACATCCAATTCATATTCTTTTCCTTTTTTGACATCAAATGTGAATGCGTCTATGGGAAGATCTTTTGGTTGGATATTTTCGACATTTTGGGCCACATAAGATTCTGCTTCACCATCTTTAATCTTATGGAACTCCCCTAATGAGAATGAAGATTCTGGAACTTTTAATAATTCCATCTCAATATTTTTAAGAGCACTTGTGTCTCTATACATCATTACTTTATGGAGTCCTTGTTCGGTTGTGCTAAAGAGGTGACCATAGTAAGGCAGACCATTAGCATAAGTTGAGGGAGTACCTATATCGGATGGGGAAAGCATTTTATTCGAGGGAGTTATTATTCTCATGTTGGTATTTTGGGATTCATAATAATGAGTTATTAGATTATAGACCCCGGGGGATAAATCAATCCCCAAGACACATGTTTTGTATTGGGAATCGGGAAGTCTGAATTCCTCTCTTTCACCTACTCCGAGATTACCCAAGTTCAAAATATTTGCCCATACACTGGCATTTTTTGTTTCTCCCTCAAATTCCGTACTATTGGAGAAATCGATTAATCTTACCCAATCCCAAGGATCAATAATTTCATTCTCGGTATAGGTATTCGGGGATGTTCCCATCTGGTCTCGTGGATACATATAGGGAGAACTTTCATTATCAATAGTCACGGGGCTACCGTCTGAAACCTTTATTTCTTGTTCTGTGTCCATATAAATGTCATATGGTGTATTGGGCATTTCCTTAATGGCTATTTTCTTCTCCGGTGCATCTTCTGAAATACTCACTTCAAGGTCTTCTGAAAGAGAAAGTACGCTTCCTTGTTCCACTGCAGATACATTACTAAATACAATTAAAAATACCACAAACGATAACAACGCAGTTATTTTTCCAGTTCGTTTCGTAAATTTTTTATTTTTCACTTTAGAGTCCTCCTTTTCTTTTCTTCCAATACCAAAATCCGCCACCTAATAATACGGCCCCACCTATTCCTAAGCTAAGACCCAATACCAAGTTATTTACTCCGCCATCAATATCTGAAGCTGCAGGAACTAGACTTAATTGACTCGTTCCCTCACTTTGGATCTCAACCCAATATTGCGCATCATACGTACTGGGATCACTTCCATCAACCTCAATGATAATCTTAAACTCTTGAAACGGGGATCCAAATCCAATGCTGGTATTCAGATTAGTTCCGGTATTTGAATACAATTGCTGAACCGGGGGGGTCGAATATCCTTCCCAAGAAGTCCATGAATTATCGGTCATAATTGATACCTTAAGAGAATCGGTATTGTTAGACCTAATCAAAAGACGGTACCAATCCATATTTTGGGACCCATTCATGGTGATTAAAAGATTGTCATATTGGGAGCCATTCACGGAATAAGATTTACTATAATGATCCGTTTGATTATAGGGATCGGTATTAAAATCGGGATTATCTTTTATATAGCCTGTTCCGATATCGCCGTAGTTTTCGTTTGTATTCTTAAGATCGGTGTTGATATTAGCGGCCCGCAGATTAAAGGTCCCGTTATATCTATAATTTCCGCTGGTACCGTTGTCAATCTCGACATCATAAGGTTGCACCATAAGCCATCCGGTAGAATTCCATTCTTGCCTATCTGCCGACCCTAAGTTTGCTTGTTTAATCTTGACATCATCTATATACCAGTAATCATCTAAATAATCATTATTATCAGGTAGGAATCTTATTTTAAATTCCGAGTGGAATGCATCATCGGGCAATACTACTTGATCAGTTATTTCCTCTCCTTGGCTATAGTCGTTTGCTTCATAAGTCTTCAGAAGGTGCCAAAAACCATCATTTGAGTAATATCTCACTTCTAATTTATCTGGAAATTCGGGATCATTAGTTAACTCTCCCAATTGAATCCAATAACTAAGAGATGTTTTTACTGGATTAGTTCCTATATCTATTT
>CAZEPC010000570.1:1720-2871 GCA_964513765.1 uncultured archaeon | reverse complement strand
CAGTGAATTATCATCCCAGCCTCCAAAATAGCCATAGAAGGGAAAGAACAATAACATAAGACAACCAACGAAAGCGAAAAGAATGGAGACTACTGCAGAAGGTAAGGGGCCAATCCAGCCTATCAACAATGGAGATATCCAAGCAGTCCATCCTTGAGCAATAGCAAAGATAATTACAGATGGGATTAGAGGTGCCACAAATGCTTGCCAATAAAATTCCGAGATTTTCACGGGTGCAATATTACTATGAATATACCTCCATTTTACAACTAATTTCATTATCGCAATCGGGAAAAACCAAAGAGGGAGGAACCAAGCCATCACTTCAATGCCTCCATCTTGGACTTGAAAAACAAACAAAAACAAATAAAGAAGTCCCAATTTAGCCATGTCTCCAATAACATCAACTGCAGTCTTAAACCAAGGTTTATTTGCCCCTAAAATTATATTATCTGCAGTACTGGAAGGTTGTTCGATGGTGGTGGCAATAAGGTTCGGAATGATAAATGCTGAAGCCAGGAGATAATTTTCCGCCCCTAATAAGGAAAAGAGATTTGTTACTAAAAGTGGGATAAAAGACACCACGATAGCCCCAAGGGCAAACATAAAGAAAAATATGAATTTCCACGACATAGAGATATAATACGCCGTGAGATGTGTTTTTCCATTATTTGCAGCCTCTGAGATGGTCGCTTTCACATTGATCCCCCCACCCCTCTTAATGATATTTGCCAATTCATCGGCAAGCCTGCTTAAGGCAGTAAAAGTAAGATAGGCGGGGACCATTGCATACCACCATAATGTCATAATTGTTGTCCATACGGAACCTAACAAACCAGGGATTGCTACCACAAACCCAAATTTCAAACATTTTGTCCATACATCCCTATCAATATCGGGCACAAAGCAATTTTTTAAGCTATACCCCATGGGTTTCAATGCTTTATTAAGATAGTACATGGCCAAACCCATACTAAAGAAATCATCCACGTACGTGCCAATCGCATAGCCGATCGCGATACCCATGATAGGTCCCACTTCAGGATTTTGTCCAAGAACGTATTGACCCCACCACACAAATCCATACTCAAAAGCGGGGCGAATAAAGGTGTTGTTGGCAAAATTACAATAGCTCTCATAATTAAATTTCT
>CAZEPC010000570.1:0-1710 GCA_964513765.1 uncultured archaeon | reverse complement strand
CTGTAAGCCTTTCAATGTGGATAGAAAAACGCCCGAGTTGGCCGGATACTGTCGCGAAATGGTTATTAACATTAACCATTTTGCCCACACCAAGCTATTATCTTGTAATGCATAAAGAGTAAATATACTAAAACTGGTTATCAATAAGATTCCGGTCATCATCTGATACCAAATATAGAATCTTATGTATTGCAACATCTTGTAGGTATTTTTAATCCGCCACTCCCCTATGAATCGTTCGATCGCATAACCCGTTGGAATGTCGAAAAATGTATTTATAATTACAAACAGCACACCGGAAATATCAGCCATTGATTTTGATTCGGGCCACGGATAGAAATAAGTAAGAAAAGGGACGTAAGTCGCCGCTAAAAAGCCCGCTCCGATTAACGCGAAGAAAAATTGGTAGAAAAATCCACCTAAAGACCTGGAATAACCTATCTTATTAAAGGCTTCAGGTTTTTCATAGTCGGAAAGGAGATCTTGGGCATCCTCACTTTCTAAATCAACGGTACCGTCCGCATTATAAAGGCCAGGGTATTTTTCGGGTAAAATAACCGATTTTCCACCCTCCCTTATGGTCAAGACATCCTTGACTTTTTGAAAAAACCCTTTTTTCTGATTTGGTTTTTGTTTCTGATTTGAAAATTCCATTATTTTAAAATGTTATTTTATTGATAATAAGGATTTTGCTTGTTTGAAAAAGAAAGCAAGAGAGACGAATATTTGATGAAAAGAATTTATTTCAATCAAGAAATCAATTATTAAGTAGATCTTTGATTTCATCTCGAAACGGCATCGAGATTGCGGTCCCAATTTTCGTGGTACATTGAGCACCTGCCGCATTAGCGAATATTGCTGCCTCACGTAAGCCCTTACCCTCGGCTAAAGCACATGCAAGTGCCCCGTTGTAAGCATCACCCGCCCCTGTGGTATCAACCACATCAACTTGAAAAGCAGATATTTTCATATCAAGATCATAGGATTTGAGGTAGACCCCCAAATTTCCTAAGGTGATTATAACTGCCTCAGGACCCATTTTTAAGAGTTTTTCTGCCGCCTTTTCGGCTTCTTGCATGTTTCGAACCGGTAATCCACACAAGATTTCCGCTTCACTCTCGTTTGGAGTTAAGATATCTACATCTTGTAAAATCTCTTCCGGTAATTTTTGAGCGGGTGCTGGATTTAAAATAACCATCGTATTATTCTCCTTGGCGATGTTAATACTATACTTTATTGCCTCTAAATTGGTTTCAAGTTGCATGAGGAGGATTCTGGCATTGGCAATGTGGTCTTTTGCCTTCTCAATGTCTTCTTTCTTGATTTGATTATTAGCACCGGGAGTTACTACTATTTTATTCTGGCCACTATTTTCATCTACCATAATAAGAGCAGTGCCGGTTGAGAGCCCCTTTTCTCTATATACAAAATCCAAGGGAATATTTTCTTTCTCGAAATTCTCTAACGCAATATGGGCAAATTCATCATCCCCAAGCTTCGTTACCATAGTTACCTCTGAACCCGCTCTTTTCGCCGCAATCGCTTGATTACTGCCTTTTCCGCCGGGACCAATTTGAAAACTTGATCCCAAGACAGTTTCACCCGGTTTAGGCAATTTAGATGTCCGGGCCATTAAATCTACGATGAAACTCCCCATCACCACTATTTTATCTTTTTTTTCTGCCATAATCTTATCACTTTAGGTTTTTA
>CAZEPC010000569.1:0-2876 GCA_964513765.1 uncultured archaeon | reverse complement strand
TTCCAAGATATCTAAAGTTTCCTTCAAAAATGGGATTTGGTCTTGTTTATAATCCTTGGAATATAAGTTTCCCGCAATATCCAAATCATCATAGCCGTGCTTATAGCGGGCAAAAGGGTGCCTCCAAAAATGTGCGAAAAATCTCCCGAAGGGATCCACCGGATGATCTAAAGACATTCTTTCTTGAAGTCCGCACATATTCGACCAAAGTTTATCAATCTTGGAATTAAATATGCCAAAGAGCTCGGTAAAAAAGCATCGATCAAATGTGGAACGTTCGAATTGGGAGAAGTTCCAAGACATCGAACAAGATGCGGCGAAACAATATAAACGGTTTTCGCGGAAGGATTCATTTCCCGAATCTCCCCAAGAACTACAAATCTGACCTAATGCGCCGTATTTTAAACCTTCCTGGATCAATCTCTTATTTGCTTCGATGGACCGGTTTATTTCGGGAAAGATACGATCCCAGTTTAGCGCCGAAGAGCTGACAATAAAGGGTAAATCATATTTTACCACATTTTTCATGCGTTCATACTCATTTCTGACGGAATAATCCCAAACCACAAAGATTGCGTTCTCTCGGGGGATGCCTTCCAAGACTTCCTTGTACTTCGCTGCAATATCTGAATAGAGGAATATCTTCTTCTTTCCGAGCTCGGTAAGAGCGTCAATACAAAACGTGTAATGTTTCAAATAGACATCTCCCTTTCCTTTTTCTTGAACAAGTTCCTTGGAATTATACATACCAACATCCCTTGTTTCATCCGCACCTATATGGAAATAATCGGAGTTAAATGCGGGAGCGATTTCGTTAAATAAAGTTTCCAAAAACTCATAGGATTCGGGATTGGAAACATCAATACAAGCGCTCCCGGGAAACTCGGCCAAATGCTTCAATTTCGGATGCCAAAAATATGTCTCCATGTGCCCCAAAGAATTGAATATAGGGAATAAATCCACACAATGATCCCGGGCGAATTCATCCAATTCTTTAATTTGTTCGGCAGTCCAGGCCCCCCTTTCCTTTCCGATCATAGGGTAAGATTCAAAACGGAACATATCCTCCCAATAAAACTGGTATACATTTAGTTTGAACCGGCTGAGTAACTTTATAAACTTCTTGGTATTCTCCATTGTACCCACTTGTCCCCTGGAGTTTTCATCCGAAATGCCCCTGATTTCCATTGTCGGGAAATCATAAATGGTACAGACCGGGAGATAATAAAAATTAGCATGTTTTTTGAATAATTGATAAAGCGTCTGAATTCCATAATAAATACCTTTTTGGGAAATACCCTCAATATATATATCAGAATGGGAAATTTGCATAATATATGCTTCTTCCGACCGGGCACTCTCAATTGATTCAATCAAATCAATAAACTCTTTTTTTTCATTCTCATTGAGAGCTGCGGAAAACTCCTCACGCAAATTGGGAGATTCAGAGATATGAGTTAATTTAGTTAGCTCAATTTCGCGACATGTCAGTTCTTCTTGGAATTCCCCGAAAAATCTTTGAATAAATTTATCACCCTCCCAAAAGAGGGACCATTCATCATTCGCTTCGATCACTTCATCCAATATCATCAATTCTTGGGGCCTGGGTGATACCTGGGAAAATTGTGGCCTGGGTATTTTCTTCTTTGAAAGAGTTCCAATATTTTTTAGTAATACACTCGTCATTTTTCGTTAATTCCTATGTGTGAGATTTTAATATGATATTTTAAAATCCATTTGGTTTAAAAATCTTTTATTTTCCTCCTTTCTTTAACAATCTTAGTGAAAAAATTTGGCAACCCGACTATATAGCAAGGATAGGAGAAAAATTGAACTTTGGGAGGAACCATCACATATTCCGTGCCCCTCCCCCCGCCAGCAATCAGTATGGGCAAAAATTAAAAGCTTAGTATTGAAACATAAAATCAAGGAAATTCCCCATTTAATCCCTTATCTATTAAAAAGTGGCGGAAACTCTGATTCAAAACCCGCCATGATAATATGTCCGGGCGGTGGTTATACCCATCACGCCCCCCATGAAGGAATGCCGATTGCCAGATGGATTAATTCGCTGGGATACCACGCATTTGTCTTACATTATCGGGTATTCCCCTATCTCCATCCAATCCCACTCCTTGATGGATTACGGGCGGTTCGGCTAGCGAGGTATCACGCAAAAAAGTGGAATATTGTCCCGAGCAAGATAGGTATGCTGGGATTTTCGGCGGGCGGACACCTTACCTCAAGCGTAGCAGTCCATCATAATTATAAATCGAAGAATCTTGTCCAGGCCGATGTGATAAGTGAATTATCCGGTCGCCCAGATCTTGTGGTATTGTGCTATGCAGTAATTAGCTTCGGTAAATTTGGACATAAGGGAAGTATTCGTTCCTTATTGGGCAAAAAAGGCACCAGAGAATTACGAGACTTTTATTCCAATGAACTCCATGTGAATAAAGAGACACCACCTGCGTTTCTCTGGCACACCAAAAGTGATCATTCGGTTCCATTTCAGAACAGCACACAGTTTGCCCGGGCCCTTTCAGATCACGGAATAGAACATGAGATACACCTTTATAAAAAAGGCGACCATGGACTTGGATTGGCGAAAACTAATCCGGAGGCAAGGGAATGGCCCAAAAAATGTGCAGCATGGTTAAAAAAACAAAAATGGTAAGTTTTCAAGTTTTATTCTCTTTAAGTTCAATCAATTCTTTATGCATCTTTTTAAGGAGGAAAGAGGCCCAGATCCAGAGTAACGCAAAGATTGCGTAATGGGCAATCCAACCCTCCGCCCAAATCGGATCGGCACCTCCCATCGCCCAATTACCAAAAATACTCCAATCATCCCATAAAATGGAACAAACAATAGGATC
>CAZEPC010000568.1:0-2882 GCA_964513765.1 uncultured archaeon | reverse complement strand
TGAAGATTATTTTGCATATTCCGATGGTGATAGATAACGCAATCGTCATTATTAACAATAAATTTGCAGGCTACCTCACACAACACGGCTCTATTGATATTTCTCATCTTTTAGATCTTGATAGGTTTGCCAATCCGGAGGATCCTACGTTTTCGCCCTCCACACAACAAATTAAAATATTCGTGGAAAGAATGGGATATTATAATCACGGGAAAAGAGAAATGTCGGGTTTAATTTGTGGCCCATATTTAGAATTTTCATTGGGCGGGAAGGAGATTGGTAAAGCTAAGAAGGATCAAAAGAGCCTCCCATTGAAATTTTGGAACTTAAAAGTGAATCCGGGGTTAAAAATCTCGAATATTTCTTCATCACTGCCAGAAACCCAACCGAATTACCATTATGGCGCACTTTTTGAAGATGGATCTGAACCAAGTGAAATTAAACAGGATGAAAACAAAACAGAGGTCGCTGGGGAGCAATATGAATGGGATGGAATTGAAATCTCGCCTGGAAAGCATAAAGGAATCGGGGTAGTTCCTAAACCCATGGTGGTGTTTTACCGGACTGAAATTGCTTTGTCCGAAGAGTGGGAAAACAAATCAATATGCTTGGAAATTGAAAGATTGGTAGGTCGTGCCTGGATATTTATTAATGGCCAAAAAATTCTGGAGTATTCGATGAAGCACGAAAAAAGCCGAACGGATACCAAAGAGTATTGTGGGGTTCACATCCCCCGGGAGATTTTGCATTTTGGTATGAAAAAGAAGAATTCAATTGTTATCGTGAGTTGGGTTGAATCTGGGGGCGATGGAATCCATGATAAAGTTTCACTCAATGCGTATGATATGAAGGTTGGAGATAAATGGATGGCCAAAAATGTTTTGGATGGCCAGATCGAGAAAATCCCCCAAAAGTCAATAGGAGATATTGATTCACTTTTAAAGGAAACAGATCAGACCGATTGGGGCAAAGTATTTAGTTTCTCTGATTTACCCCCGACAATCGAATCAATGTTATGGGTAAAAACGAGTCTTGTTCATTACAAAACCGATGAATTATGGGCGCCCAAGTACCTAGAGCTTAAGAATATCCCAGGTAAAGTCTTGATCTGGTGGAATGGACAACTGATAGGGCGCTATTGGGATATTGGCCCTCAAACAAAGTTTTATGTGCCTGAACCGATGATTAAAGCAGAAAACGAGATAACTTTGTTAATTATTCCACTCGGTGAATCGTTAGAGGCCAGTAAACCTCCTTTAATGAAAGCCTATGATGTATGTAAAAAAACCAATTGGAAATTAAGATTATAATTGCTTAAATTTGCTATTTTTTTAGTGAAAATAATCGATTTTATTGTGATAGATAGTGTAGCAAATTTTACCGATGCTTTGGATAAACAGTTTCAAGAATGGGAAGAAAAAGAGATAAATAAAGAGGGCAAAGTTTGAATTTCCATAAGTTTAAAAAAAGATATTTCAATGATATTTGATCAAAAAATGTTTAATCTCATATACGAGATAAATAATATTGGGCTCCGAATGGAGACCTCTTCTAAAAGATATCTCCGTACCCGTACAGAATCTGGAAGATATCAGAGGGGGGCTCAAGCGTTGGACCGGAAAATCCTCACCTTTTCTTTCTCTCTCCATCCCCATCTTTATCTTTTCTGTGAGATTGAGGGAAATTCAAAAGATAAATACCGATTACTCTACAATGGAAAAGATGATGGATTCTTCCATGATTGCCCCGATTATTTACAGAGGCAGGTAATTTGTAAGCATCTCATCAAGATTCTCTTAAGTTTGCCCAAGTGTGTTGCCCAGGAAATTTACTCTTCATTCCAAAATGATACGTGCAATCATTCATATATTCCCCATCCAGATGAGATTAAATATCCCAAAGATTTTTCATTTCCCGAGAGCGTAATCCAGACTATAGAGAAGATTCTGCCATGTATGATCTATCACATCGATGCATCTTTTCAAGAATTCTTTTTTGATTTCATCCGTTCATCACCTGCAGAAGATGAGATTCGGAGATTTTTGAGCATTCAACAGGAATATTCCAGACAGAATGTCCCAAATATAGAATGGTTCTTTTTGGATTGGCTGAGAATTAATTTGCATATGCTCCTTGAGAGGGCCCCCCATAGATTTTTCCAAATGTTGTTGAGGAATAAAACGGCTGCCCCTATTTTTCTTTTAGCGTTCCTTTCCGTCAAATCGAATAATCTCCCCCCAATTGTCTTTAGACTTAAGCGTGATAATTCTATGCCTGGATGGCTCCGGGATTTCATTGGGCTATGCCATTCCTCTGTTCTGTTAAAAAATAGTATCAGATTAGAAAATGGCCTACAAATTCTTTTATGAGGGATTAGAGAAGAAGATGTAAATCTCTATTTTTCTTTGTTAAGATGAATCATCCGCACGGAACGAACTTCTTTCACTTCAAGCCGAGGTCTCTGACCAAACTGACCCTTGAAACGTATCTGAATATTCGGCTTACCTAGGTTAATTCCCTCCCTTTGGCGTGCTAAATGCTGGCACGAGACGCCTGTTAAAAATCCCCAAGTGGGATCGCATTGGATCCAACCTAATCGGGGTGCGTAAATTTCACACCATGCATGCCCTTCTAATGTCTGTGTTTTAAAATCTAAAATATCTCCCATGATATATTTTGCGGGAATACCTCCGGCCCTTAATATACAAATAAAAAGATCGGCATATTCCGAGCAATCTCCCCTTCGGGTTTGAAGTGCCTGGAGAGCATCATTTCTAACCCGGTCTTTTTGGTAGGAAAGGGTATTATTGACAAAAATAAAGGTATTTTTTACGAATTCCGAGGCTCCAGCCGCTTGCTTTTTCAAATTATTGGTGATGGTT
>CAZEPC010000567.1:0-2898 GCA_964513765.1 uncultured archaeon | reverse complement strand
TTTCTTTTTAATGTCACCATAAACTTCGCCCTCATCTTTAAAATAATTACGATATAAATCAACCGCATTTTTGTCCTTTTCGATGGAAAAAACATTTTCCATAACTAGGGAATCAAAGGCTTGTTTTTCCTCTTTAATATCATTTAATTCCTGAATGGCTCCCCTAAAACCAATTCTCATTCCGCCGATTCCAGCAAATAAATCCGCTGTTTTTATTACCGTTTTTTCCGGTTTTTCTTCCATCTTAATTTGATCCTTTCTATCGGGGTCTATTCTAAAGCGATTTGTTGTATTTTTTGCATATTTCATTAACGGGACAAATATTGCATTCAGGATTTCTGTTTTTACAAATATATCCTCCTAAATCTAAAATTCCATAGTTATATTCCACATATTTTTTTTTAGGTAACATTGTTTCCGCAAATCCCCAAAAATATTTATCGGATTTAGCGGTCTTAGTTTTAGGTCTTATACCGAAAACTCTTTTATAGATCCGTATGAAATTAGCATCAAGAATAGCTCGTTTTTTTCCCATTCCAAAACATAAAACCGCATTGGCACAGTAATTCCCCACACCTCTCAATTTTTTCAACCTATTCACATTACCAGGAATCTTTTTATTATAATCATTTTTTAGTTGCTCAGAAAGAGTCTTTAACATATCTGCCCTAAATGCCAAACCAAGTGACTTAATAAGTTCCGCTACAATTTCAAATTTCATATTTAAAATGGATCTCACATTGGGATATCTCTCCATGAATTCATTATATACGGGAACTACTTGTTTTGCCTTAGTCCTAGTAAGAAGTATTTCAGAAATAAGTACTTTATAGGGATTCCTTTTTTTTCTCCAAGGATAATCCCTAAGGTTGTCTTTGGACCAATTCAATATCTTCTTTCTAAATCTTTTTTTTTCTACTGTAGGAATCTTCCAGTCACTCATAATTATGTTTAGAAAAATGGAATCATTTGATTTAGATTTTTAGATCTAGTGCTAAATTAAAGGAAAAAGACTAAAAAATAGAAAAATAACCTTAGATAAAATTAAATGCTATTCATTATTCCTCTATCTCTGTATTTTTGAACAATCGATTCTTTTATTGAATGACTTTCTCTTATTTTATCATTAATATACTCCATTAGAGATTTTTTATCGTTGAAATCAATGATATTTGAATTAAATCTAATTGTTTTATTTCTAATTTTATCAATAAAACCATATTCCTTCATTTTATTTAAATAAAAGGTAATATCACCGATCCTCATTCCCCAATTTTCAATCAATCTGGAGATGGTAGAAATATGTTTATTTCCAGTTTTGGTATATTCCTCGAATTCGTACATCTTCACCAAAAAATCAATCATATTTCTTTCTTCTTCCGAGAGATTCTCAAATTGATTACTTCTAATATCATATTTTTCTATGTCTTGTTTAATCTTTTTTGCCACCTCAGTTACCATCGGAACTGCCACGGAGTTTGCAAGCTGTTTATATGCCTGGGTATCTGAAACGGGAAACTCAAATGTATCCGGGAATCCTTGAAGTCTTGCCCATTCTCTCGGCATCATCTTTCTTATACCCTCATTATTTTTCAGTTTTAAATTATTATTTTCTTCCCGCCAACAGTTTTCGGGTATTTTATCTCTTATTAGATTTCTTTCATGACCCATACCCCCACCCACTATTGTATTTGAAATACTCTCTCTAGATAGAACCCGGTATCCGAAACCGTTGCCCTTCCTTTCGTGTCTTTTCCGATGTTCTTTTAAACAGTTCAGGTATTTTTGCGACAAATAATATTTTTTAGGTATATCTTCAATGAGGATGTCCCGAAGACATACTTCGGATTTAATTTTAATCGGTTGAGGAAACTCAAATTGAATATTATCAAGGAAACCAATAATTATAATTCTCTCACGATTTTGGGGAACACCGAAATCTTTTGCATTTAAAACCTTATAATGCAAGTGATAATTTAAATCCCGTTCCAAGACATCTTTCAATATCTGAAAGGTTCGTCCACCATCGTGATGAATTAAATTCTTGACATTCTCTAAAAATATAATATCGGGGGTATGTATCCTTAGAATTTCCCCTATGTAAAAAAACAATGTCCCGCGAATATCATCAAATCCCCTCTGATTTCCCGCCAACGAAAAGGTTTGGCACGGAAAACCAGCCAATAGAACATCAAATGGAGGAATATCATGAGGATCAATTTTCGTAATATCCCCCATAGGATTTACCCCGAAATTTTCCTTATAGGTTTCACATGCGAATTTATCCTTTTCAGCTTCATAAACGAAATCAATTTTTTTACCAAAGGCATTTTCAAAGCCCAAACGAATTCCGCCGATTCCCGCAAATAAATCAACGGCCTTAAGATTCTTTTTATCAATTATTCTCATTGTTATTTTTCCTATATTTTTCATATCTTATGTTATGTGAGTTTACTGATATCATATCTAAATATTCTCTAAATGTTACTTTAGAAGTTATGATATTCACAAAATAAATATTAGAATTTTTCTTTATAATTCCTCCCTTTAATAGTATTTTTTGACAGAAATAGTTAGGATAAATTCGAGTTAGGTAATAACAATGGGATAACAAAAGTATAACAAGATGATAACATATTTGGCGAAAATAACAATGTTTTTTGTAAGGGTATATTTAGATTAAACATATTTATGTCCGAAAAATTTCTATTAATACATTTTGTGAAAACCAGTAAAAGGAGATTTGAAATTTTAAAAATATTGTTAAAAGGTTCGGCTATGCAAAAGGAGATTCAGAATAAAATGAATATACATAGAAGTAATTTATCGGTTTTGCTCTCGGCTATGGAGAAAAAAGGGTTAATAGAAAACAAAACTCCCGGGGTATATAGATCTCCA
>CAZEPC010000566.1:0-2902 GCA_964513765.1 uncultured archaeon | reverse complement strand
AAGAAAGCAGTGCTTTGAAAAGAATTTTGTTCCATTTGGATCAAGTCATGTGGTGGTCGAACCTGCAAATCAAAGCATCTCCTTCGGTTTAACCGCAAAATTAATGCGAAAAAATAAAGATTTAATCAATCGATTTTACGATTTTCTAATTCAAGAAGCCATCTACCGATTTGAAGGGCTGATTAAGGCCGGTTACAAATGTTTTTGCACCCCCGATGATTGTGCATTCAAAACTGGTCCTATGTTCTCCCCGAAAAATTATAGGGAATTCGTAATGCCAAGGGCAAAGATCCTCTGTGATATGGTAAGGGACGCGGGGGGAGTGATCTTCATGCATACAGATGGGTTCATTGACCCAATAATGGATTGCTTTATTGATGCCGGGTATCATGCAATTCAACCTCTAGAACCGACATCGGGAATGACGATTAAGAGGGTGAAAAAGAAATGGGGAGATAAACTGGCCTGTATTGGAAATGTGGATACCACCAATACGCTTTCCTTCGGAACAACCGATGAGGTCCGTCAATATGTACACAGATGTTTCCGAGAAGCAAAGGGCGATAATGATAAAATCTCGGGATACGTTTTTGCGGCATCCGGAAGTCTTCACGATAAAGTAAAGCTGGACAATGTACTGGCCATGATGGACGAATATCAGAAGATTAGAGACGGAAAGATCGATATTTAACTCCAGCCCTCTATTCTCGAACGATTTTCTTTTTTTTAATTTCTCTAAAATCAGCCATTGATGGTTTATATCTCAGTTTTTGAATTAAATACTTTATACTCAAATACGGTGAGTATAGTATGGCCCTCGGACCACTATAACGCATAACTTCTTGAATTTTACTTCTCATCTCGGAGTCATAACAATGGATTGGACAATTGGAACATACCGGCTTATCCTCACCCCAAGGACAGCTTTCCAACTTTTTAAGAGCATAATCTTGTAATCCTCTACACTCTGAACAGGTGTCTTTTTCCTTGTGGTTATTTTTACAATATTTTTCGATCATTACTGAAACGAGCTTCTTATTTTCTTCAATTGAAAGACAAACCATCAAACAAGAAAGTGAATTAAATCTTTATTAGTTTTTAGAAAAAATACTTATCATGAGTATAAATTTTGGCAATGATCCGAAAGTCGATTTACTGAATGAAAAAATGAAGAATACCCTTACCACAGAAAATATCTTTAAAGTGCTCAACCAATTTATAATACCCCTTATTGATAAAAAGGAGAGAGCATTCCTTGAAGAGTTGCAAGAATACTTGATTGAAAAGGTCAAACCGCATATTGATCTGGATAAAGATGTATATGAATTGTTCCATATCCTCGGGGAGGTTAATCTCATGCAGCGATTAAACCCCCATGACATGCGGAGGGTGGGATTCAAATATGAGATGATACTGGCCATCTGTCTTTCAATCATCGATCCAGAATTAGATTTGGCCAGGGTTGTATCCGGTATTATTTTTTCCAATCCGCTTTTTCAATACGGGAAGGCTAATCCCAAGATTCAAAATATCTTCGAGGAGGTCATTACGGGGAAAAAGATCGGGTGTATCTGCATCACCGAGAAAAAGCACGGATCAAATGCGGTGAATATGCAAACAACCGTAAAGGATAAAGGAGATCATCTCATCGTTAATGGAGAAAAAATATACACCACTAACGGTCCGGTGGCCGATTATTTTGTGGTGTATGGCGTTTCAGATAGAGAAAGACCCCGAGAAACAATGTATCAGTTTATCGCCGAACGGGGGATGAAGGGTTTGGAAACTAATAGAATCGGTATCCATTCCGTCCCACGGGTTCAAATAGGACAAACAATTTTCAAGGACGTAAAAATACCTAAAGAAAATATTCTTGGCGGGGCGGGCGAGGGATATAAAAACTTGTTTGAAGGATTGGTCGCGGAACGGGGGGCGATTATCGGATCCAGCCTGGGCATATCGTGGCTGGTGGCGGTTTCGGCACTCATATACACCAACAATAGAGAACAATTCGGCAAAAAGATATATAAATTTGAAGGTGTTTCCTACCCGTTGACGGAAATGTTTGTAGATCTTATGGCGGCCACGGAGCTGGGCTTCAAATCGGTGGGACTTTATGACAAGTTCTTTAAGGAGGAAAAGTATTATAAAAGGCGGGACATAATTAAATTCAATGCTGCCTTTACAGCAGGGACCAAATTCTACACTTCGAACTTAGCACATAAAATTGCTTATGAATGCCAGCAGCTAGTCGGGGGAATAGGATATACCGACAATTTACAAATAGATCGGGCAATAGAGGTTGCGAAAGTCCAAGAGATAATCGGCGGATCCCGGAATATCCAATTATCAATTGTATCAAATTCCCTCAAAGAGATGATAAAACGTCTTTAATAGTGATAAACAATTAGCTAGGCAACGATAGGTAAAAGTCGATAAATTTACACATAGAGAGAAACAAAAAAAGTAGAATATTATTTTTGGGAGGAGGGCGGATACAAACATTTTTCCGATTTCTCATCGAACTTTCTGCCGGCCCCGGTTCTTTTTACGGTAAGGTGATGGTAAATTTCCCCGTGCCACCCAATTGAACGCATATCCATTTGATCCCCATCGAGTTCTAAAGATACAAAATTCGGCTCCAAGACCCCCAGGAGCTGGCTTTTTTCGACCAATATATCATTTCTGAATCCCTCTGCGCTCCCCGTAATGTTTTCAGATCGGGGCGGTACTCCGCTTTTTCTTACATTTAATACTCTGTTCGGCCACACGTATTTTGTTTTTCCCTCCCGATCACCCATAATGGAATGGTCAATGCGTTTTTGAGAACCCCCTCCACCTGACACAAAATAAAGAGTTCCCCCATATTCCATATCTTGATCCACCCAAAAACATTCATAAT
>CAZEPC010000565.1:1402-2929 GCA_964513765.1 uncultured archaeon | reverse complement strand
TTATTGGCAAGGAAAATGGGGGATTCGGTTGGAGGATGATATCATTGTGGGAAAGCATGAACCAGAGATTGTCACAAAATGTCCCGAAACCCCCCCAAGAATCTGATTTAATTGTATTACCTAAGTATATAATCTAAGCATATAATCTAAGCATAATATCCAATATATTCATCTAACATACACATCTGACATTATCATCTTAATATATCATTGAAGCATATCCAAAATTGATCTATAATGGTTTTTTCTTTTTTTCCTGTTCAAGCTCAGCAACATATTTAAGATATTCTTTTTCTTTTTTGAGATGAATTTCAGCTATTTCTTCTTTTTTTTCAGCCCAGTCTAACCCCTCCAAGGAATAATATTTCATAGTCAAGGAGGTAAATATCATGAAAATACCAGGTAAGAGTGCAATACCCAACATAATCCCCACAATTGCCCTGGGGGATTGTTCAATTACTTGTTCTTCCTCTGGTCTCACAAATCCAAAATAGTTAATAAGACTTAAAAAGGCAGCATTTGCCAAAGAAATTGCAGGTTTATTGATTAAGGCGTTTACTCCATAATAGGTTGTCTCTCTCCTCTTCCCAGTATGTGTTTCATCAAAATCAATTATATCTGCCATGATTGCTTGAGAGGTCACCAAAACTGCGCTAAAACCAGTTCCGATCACTGAAAAAAGAATAAGTGCAGGCACCAAAGTTCGACCTAAAAAGAATGTAATAATAAATCCAATCCCACTCCAAGCCAAACCAAATCTAAAAACCTTCTTGAGCCCATACTTTGGGATCTTTTTTGAGTAAAATAAAGTCATTAAAATTCCAACACCAAACACTAAAATCACAGGAACTGTAGTCATAAACCCATCCAATTCAAGGACAAAGACTGTGAAATAGTACATTCCGGTCGTCAAGAGAGTTCGAGCTAATGTATAGGAAAAGTTTCCCATTTCAAACACCAAAAATGGTTTGTTCTTGAATGCCTCTTTGATCCCTTGAAAGAAAGGGAGAGGCTCTTCAAGTCGGGTATATTCATTTTCTTTTATTTTATAACTTGCCCAAAACATTGCACTGGCAGAAACGATCCCGATTATCACCATCAAAGGTCGAAACCAAGGATGTAAACTCGTGGATTTATCTTGTGTGAGATAAAAAAGTGGAACAATAGTTGAAATGATGGTTCCAATAGCCCCTAAGAATATAGAATAAATTATGAGATTTGACCGCGTTTCAGTTTTTACACACATCTCTGCGGGTAGGGAATAAACAACGAGTCCTACTATAGTATAAATGGTATCAAAAAGGATAAGAACAATTAAGAAATTCCAGAAAAGACCTACTTGACTATCTGCCCAAGGAAACCAACATAAAATAAATAGAAGACCAAAGAATGGGGACCCGTATCTTAAATAGGGAATTCGGCGCCCTATTTTAGTCCGTGTATTGTCGCCCATAAACCCAAATAAAGGATCATTAATAGCGTTCCAAATCCCGAAAATTAACCATGCCAAGGAGGTGTATCCTTCAG
>CAZEPC010000565.1:0-1392 GCA_964513765.1 uncultured archaeon | reverse complement strand
CTTCAGAAAGCCCCATTTTGTAATTGTATAAAAACGTGCTTGCCCCACCCAAAGCTATCCCAGAAAGTGCCCCCACAGAGGCATTGGCTATACCGTAGCCAACCTTGGCTTTTAAAGGTAAAGAATCATCAATAATTTCGTTAAAATCTTCGCGAGAACCCTTTCCAATAATTTTATCCTTTATTTCCTTATCTTGATTCATTTTTTTGAATAAAAAATCAAAAGCCACTTTCTATTTAAATTTGAGGATATGAATATAAGTAATCTCTTTATAAATAAAAATTTGAAAAATCCTAAGATTCTTTTTTTGAGCTTTGCTCTTAGATTCTGAGCATAAATGGAGAATAGAGAGGGAATAAAAATCAATATTATTAAGGATAAAAAAAATTATTTAACATATAACAAATAAAATAATAATATATAACTCCGAAAAAAAACAAAGGATAAAATATCATGCCAAGTCGAAGATCAGATAATACTTTAGTATTCAAAATAGTCTTCTGGGGCCCTAGTATGGGAGGAAAAACCACAGCCCTTGAATGGATTTACAAGAAAGAGGGTTTAGCAAGCGGGAAATTGCAATCGATTGAAGATCCCACTGGCAGAACCCTATTTTTCGATCGGGTTGTGGCGAGAGTTTCAAATGTAGTGTTCCAGACATATACTGTAGCAGGGCAAAGACGACACAAATATCAACGGAAGACCGTTTTGAAAGGGAGTGATGCACTTATTTTTGTGTGGGATTCAACGGCAGATCAATGGGAAGAAAATCTTTATTCTCTAAAAGAATTGGTTCAATTCTACGGATCGAAAATCATCCCAGGCCCTGATGGAAAAGCAGAAGTCCCGTTAGTACTAATGGCAAATAAGCGGGATGTTGAAAATCCAACCCCAATAGATAAAATTCGTGAAGTATTAAATGCGGCAAAACTCAATAATGTATTAATTTATGAAACAATCGCAATTACAGGTGTCAATGTTAAAAGAGCATTTGTGTTTGCTGCTCGTGAAGCCGTATTACGGCATTATATGAGATTACAAGGCAAAAAACCGCAAGCATAATCTAACAATTAAAAAATATTATAGAAACAACCCACTTTTTTATTTTACACTAAATTTTTACGCTAATTCAGATTGATTCTCGGGGATTTAAAACAAATATGGCACATCTTTTTGATAAAATACGGAATCCCCTTAAATCTCTCGTTAAACAGATTCATGAACGGTGTATCCAAAAAATTGAAAGACTAAAAGCTACCGATAAAAAACAAAGCCAAGATATATCTGGAATTTACATTGATAAAACCCTAAGAGAGAAAATTGACAGACTTTTAGAAGATCTGGAAGAGATGAAGCATTTAATCAATTATGATCTTTCACTTTCTGGAAAAG
>CAZEPC010000564.1:0-2932 GCA_964513765.1 uncultured archaeon | reverse complement strand
TTTCTAAAATGCTTAGAAAAGAACTAATATTTCCCATTTCAGACAAGATTCCAGTAGTGGTAATAATAATAACATTAATAATAATAATAATGGAGAAATAGCATTGTTTAAAGGAAATTCCCTATTTTAACAATTATGAGCTATATACTTAAAATTTGGTTAAAACGACGTAAGGGTACGTGGATAAGGCTAATGGTAAGGAAGGATATTTCCTTGGCTAAGCTTGATAACATACTAAGAAAAGGCTTTTCCTACGATACTTGGGATCACTTAAGCGAGTTTTCTTTGAAGTCCGGTCGAAAGCGGGACAATTTGGGGACGATATATCCGGATGGCGGAGGGGCGGGTGCATCGATTCGGATCGGTGAGCTTGGTTTGCAAAAGGGAAGCGAAATGGAATGGGTATATGATTTTGGTGCCAATGTTCAGCATCGAATCGCAGTAGAAGACTTTCAGCCAAAAGTTGGGAAATCGGACGAAAAACAACAAGAAGAACCCGCGATTGAGGTTATGGAAATCTCTCGGAACCTTAAATCTTAAATCTTAAATCTTAAATCTTAAATAGTAGAATAAACCGAACCTAATCTCAACCTCCAGAAGATCTCAATATTCAGTTATGTATAGACACTCAAATCTCATGCCAAAATAATGGGATGTCCCAATACTACTCTCTGTTGAGATTTAAGCCGATAAAAGTATTTCACTTTGCAAGACAATCGGAACAAAAAAGAAAGTGATTGAGAATTGAACAAGCACAGCAAAAAATCAAAAAAGCCGCGTGCCCCGAATTTGTTGGAATTTGGAGAAGATTCAAAAGCCAAAAAATGCGAAGACGTATGTGTTCCCGAGAAACCACTCAAGAAACCTTCAAAAAAGCACAAAGGATCGTTAGATTTTTTTTTGATCGATTCCAAGGATAGCCCTTCAAACCGAAAATTGGACGATAAGAAAAATCTTGGATCCTCGAAAGCCGCGGAAAATGGTTTCGATATTCCCGATCGCTTCAGTAATGTCGAATTGGATCCCGCTGAGTGCTGTGCCTTGCTGAAATTGGAACAAGCGTTCGGACAAAAACTCCAATCTCGATCCCATCGCGTGGTCACTTCCTCCCGTGAGGCTCATAAGCGCTACGGATTTTATGCCTCGGAAGGGCACGTGGTGGAACTAAATTTAACTCAATTCTCACTCAAAAACCTGTATCGGGCCGAAAAATTGCCTTCATGCATTGATCATTTTCCAGAGCTCGAAGCGCTAGGGCTCAGGTTGTCCAAAATTCGTGCCTTACCTTCCTCGATTGGAAATTTACGGCACCTGGAATATTTGGACCTTTCACACAACAATCTCGGGTCTTTACCATCGGATATTGGCCGCTTGCGATCCTTAAGGGAATTAAAGCTGAGCAATAATCAATTGCAAAGTCTTCCCCTCTCCCTTTCGCGATGTTCTAACCTTAGACACCTGGAGATATGTAGTAATGCTTTTACCTCGCTTGCTAGTGTTTCCCCGGAAGGAATAAACTTGCGAATTTTAGCTGCTGCCCATAACCAAATTACCGAAATTCCGTCCAGCGTGACCAAAATGCGGAATTTGGAGCTGCTTGATCTTCAAGCCAACAAAATAACGTCCCTCCGTCCCTCCGAAGGCGGGAAAATTCAATTTTCGCCTAAACTTCGCCATTTTTATTTGAAGCACAATCCCGTATGCCAAACCTTACTCGAGGACGCCACCATCTCTCAATTAATGTCCATCTCGCCCGATTTTTGGTTGCACCTGGATCACATGTCTCCGCGGGCGCTTACCAATCTGCCCGTAGAATTCTGTCCCGAGCACGAAAAAGTGCTCCGCATTGAAATAAAGACCCTCGATCCCATTCGGGGATGGGTGAAGTACATGTATATCTGTCCTGTGGAGGGTTGTGGGTTTGAAAAATTGATCTCGCCCGCTGTGCAACCTCGTTTGTGGATGGCAATTAAGAAACGATGGAAGCGCTCAGCGCAGTTGGTAAAAAATCGGTCGAAAGGAAAGACAGTTATCGAGAACACATGCCCTCCCCACGATATTGTGTACTACGTGCTCAACGGACGCTATATAGGAAGGTGCAGTAAATGCAATGTGCGGAAAGAAGATCTATTGAATTAAGCATTCTTGATGAGAAAGGGTGAAAAATTCATATATTTCCTTTTTTCTTCTTTTTCTCTCCTCCAGCAAGGTTTTCTTTCCTCTGACAAGGCGGTGGATGGTATTTGGGGTTCCATGAGATTAGAAAACGTGGAAACTAAAAATTAGTACTTAATGATGGGATAATAATGATTATCTCTGATAGGTATTGAATTCATTCAAATATCTTAAGGTAATTTTTTATGGTCATCCAATGCCTGTTCAATTTTGGTAAGGAACTTAATTTATTGATGTTATATCTTTCCTCCGATTTTTTTGTATCTATCCGATTTTTTTGTATCTGTCCGATTTTTTTGTATCTATCCGATTTTTTTGTATCCCTCTGATTTTTTACTTTCTAAAAAGTAAGAGGTTTTTTACTATGAATTGCATTATATTATTGAGTGCGTGAAGCAAAATGTCCGATCCGGATATTAAAAAATTCATTAAGATGTTGCCCGACTTGATTAAGAATAATGATGAGGTGAGAGGAGCGATTATTGGTGCTCTATCGGGGGTTGTGGCAACAAAAGGGGATATTAAGGTACTTACAAAGGAAATGGATAAGCGTTTCGAGGCGTTGACCAAAGAGATGGATAAGCGTTTCGAGGCGATGGATAAGCGTTTCGAGAGGGTGGATAAGCGTTTCGAGAGGGTGGATAAGCGTTTCGAGGCGTTGACCAAAGAGATGGATAAGCGTTTCGAGGCGTTGACCAAAGAGATGGATAAGCGTTTCGAGAGGGTGGATAAGCGTTTCGAGAGGGTGGATAAGCGT
>CAZEPC010000563.1:0-2936 GCA_964513765.1 uncultured archaeon | reverse complement strand
TTGCTCTTTGTTATTGTGTTTTTGACTGCGGCATTTTTGGCTTCTGCCAAAAGAATAGCTGATTTTGAATATTTGGGGGAGGAAAATGCGATCAAACATAAGAAAGTATATGATAAATACTCAAAGGATCTTCTGCGACAAATCATTATCATTATTGCAACCAGCTTGTTTCTTTCTTACACTCTGTATTGTGTTTTTGGGCCCAAAGAAGAAGATACTTCAATTATCTCAAAAGAAAATAGTTCAATATTGCTCTATAGCATGCCAGTAGCCCTTTATATTGTTATTCGGTTTCTTTATTTAATGTATGCTAAGCCTGAAATTGCCAGAGATGCAAGTAAGATTATCAAAGATCGAGGCCTACTTATTGGGGGTGCATTATTGGCCGTTATTTTGGCTATAGCTCTCTATTTGGGGTCAGGTTCATTTGAGGTATTCATCGCTACAATTTTTCTCTAATTTTCCAAAAAATTAACTCTAATTCTCTAATTTTTTTATATTTAGCTCAGACGAAAAAGAAATGAGAAAATATTTGTATAAACGCTTTCCTTTTACAAATATTATACTAAATTTCAATAAAAATAACTAGGTGCATAATTTTGACAACAACATGGGACTTAAAACCTAAAGTATGGATTAAAAAAGTATCACCAAAAACAATCTTGCAAGATTATTCGGATTTATTGGATATGATGGAATATGAAAAATATTTTTCAAAAGAAGAAAAAACTATTGTAAAACTCAATCTCTCCTGGAGCAAATTTTTTCCAGCTTGTTCTTCTCCACCGTGGCAAGTGGAGGGTATTTTAAAAAAACTTCATGATGATGAATTCCCGGGAAGAAATGTTTTTACCGCGGAAAATAGGACCGTGGTGACTAATATTGCGAAGGGTTTAAAGGCTAATAAGTGGGCTCCCTTAATAACCAAATATAATAATTACTTTGTTCCCCTTACCCGAGTTGAATTTACTCCTTTTGATTCGGACCTTGAATTACATGCACTTGATTCAAAAATCTTTCCCGAGGGATTTACCATTCCAAAATTCTATATTGGAAAAAACATGATTCATCTTCCAACTTTTAAAACACACGGACATACAGGTGCGAAAGGTGGAGATTTTCATGACGAAAACCCCGAAGTGGAGGGTGGAATTACTTGTTCCATGAAGAATGCCTTTGGTGGCCTTCTGACAAAAAGAAGACATTTCAGCCACCAGTATATGTCGGAAGTGTTAGTGGATCTTCTTTTAATTCAGAAACAGATACATCCCAATATTATGGCAGTGGTGGATGGCACCGTTGCTGGAGATGGGGCTGGTCCCCGATGTATGTTTCCTAAGATAAAAAATGTTATTATGGGTGGCTATGATCAAGTTGCGGTAGATGCTATGGCAGCAAAAATTATGGGTTTTGATCCTCTCTCCCTTCCTTTTATCAAGCTTGCTCATGATGAAGGTCTAGGGATGGGGGATCCTGATCAAATAGAAGTGATCGGAGATGACATTTCCGATCAAAATTGGCATTTTAGCGTAGGAAGGAGTCCTGTGGTGTGGGGTGATCAACAAGTGAGAAAAGGAAAACTTAAATTTTTGGAACCTTTAATGCACACTTTTCTTTTCAATTTGGGCCCCGTAATGATGAGTCTTGTTTATCATGATGCCCTCTGGTATCCGACAATTGGCAAAAAAAGGATTAATAAGTTTATGGAAACTAAATGGGGTAAATTGTTTCAAGAATATCCCTCGGAAATTCCCGAAGGTCAGAGATTGAATCTTATAAGGGATAAATAAATGAAAATAACGTAGAATTAGCTTTTTTACTTTCTTATTCTTCCTATTTCAATATTCAGTTTCATCGATAAAAAATCTCTTACCCTTTTTTTGACCGATTAAAATAGCAGATTTTTCATGAATGGACTTTTTTCGTTGAAGGGTTTTCTTCAGGCGGTTTTTTGTGAATGATTTTTTTTGGGATGTCTTGTATTCATTCACTAATTGAATTTCAATGTCCTTCTTTATTATTTTTTGATTTTTAAGATAATCTATGTAATCCATTGCCAAAAAGAAGTTTCCATCTCCGATCTTTATTGATTTTTTGGCATCATTATAATGATGGAAGGTATTTCGGAGAAAGTGCCCTAATTGTCTTAGATTATATAATTCCCTACTATATACCATGGTATCATTTAGGAATAGCGCGGTACCCACCTTTTTCTCTCCAGGATCCACTGCAATCAATATTTTTTCTACTATATTGATTTTTGCGATATTCTGACAAATGGTTAGGAGGATATCTTCTATTTTCGATCTCATTGGGGATAAAACAAGCAATTGAATGTCATCGGGAAGATCGGGTTTTTCCCTTTCAATATCTTTCTGGGTGGTTAATATTACTAAATTCCCGGGATAGTAATCATAAAATGAATCTAGTGCCTTGAAAGGGATTCGCTCCCTTTTGAGAATTTTTGTCAATTTATAGAAAAATCTCATATTGTGAGTATATAGAGATAATCTTTTTTTTGAAATCAATTCTAATATAAATAATGCGATTTTTGAAAAAAAACTTTCACCATTAATACATAAAAAAACGGAGAAAAAAGAATGGAAAGTAATACAGAGAAGAGGGAAAATCAAGCTTCTAAATATATGCAAATGGAAAAATTTTTTACAAAAATAATCAAAAATCCCTCCTTGATGATGTTATGGGGAGATATAGGGACGGGAAAAACAACCTTCGCTCTCCAATTTTCTCAATTTATGTTAAAAAAAAATAAAAAGGTCTTCTACCTTCTCACGAAACGATCATCCCACTCACACCTTATAAATAGGATTTTGGGTTCAAATTGGAATGGAATACACTCAGATTTTGTTCTTTGGAGAAAAAATACACTTTATACTCAAGCTAAAGTAATTTTTACATGGGCTCTTCAGATCAAA
>CAZEPC010000562.1:0-2945 GCA_964513765.1 uncultured archaeon | reverse complement strand
ATATGATAAAAATCTGCATCGGGCACCTCTGTCCAATTAATGGTTAAATTTCCAATATTCGGATCCGTCCTAATTTGATCTTTTGATATTTCAGGTGTAGTATTAAAAAATTCGGTATTAATACTTATTTCATTGGATGGACGAGTGAAAGTTATTCCTCCATTCTTTACCCCAATAATGCGATAAAAATATGTACCCTCATACGAAATATGGTGTAGGAATTGATATGTCCATTCCGTTGAAGTAATTGGATCCAATCGGCTTATATTTGTAATGGGTTGAGTATCTCGATAAATATAAAATAGTTCTGCATGGACATGATTGGTCCAATTAAGGTATAGATGTCCCATTTCGAGATCAGTATAAGAATTGTCTATTTGTAAGGTTGGCAGGAATGTTTCAAAATCGGGAATAGATACCTCAAAACTCACTTCATTCGATGAAAGCGAATGTATGGATCCACCATCTTTAGTCGCAATTATCTTGTAATAATAGGTCGCTGATTCATTTACAAAATCATTATAATTATTTTGGAAAGAATCAACCTCATCTAAGAGTTCTACAGAATTAATATCGGTAATTGGTGCATTATCTCTATATATATTGTAATTTTCCACTAGGGGATGTTGGAGTCTGAAATCAACAGACCAAGAAAGTCCAATTTTTCCAATTTCTAAATCACAATAATCCGTATTCAATTGAAGAATAGGCCGATAATTTTCTAAGGGCATTAACTCTACATTAAATACTATTTCGTTGGAAAGCCTTAAAATATCTGCCCCTCCATTTTTCGTTGCTAATACACGATAATAATAGGTACCATTGGTATCGATAGAATCCGTCATACACCCTTTGGTGGTAATTTCGATTTCCTGTAACGTGTCCAGATCGGTAATAGGTGCGGTATCTCTGTATATGTAATATTCTTCTGCCTCGGGCTGGGTAGTCCAATAGAGATCCACATAACCCATCGAAGAATTACTAAATTCCTCATTTAAGTACAACCAAACAATGGATACTTCAAAACTCACTACATTAGATTCTTGAGAGAAAGTTTCACCATTATTTTTAGCTGCAACCACACAGTAATAATATGTGTCATCCTCAGAAAGTGTTTCTTGATATGTACTCTCAGTAGAGATCGAAATCTCGGTCTTTCCACTCACATCCGTTATTGGTTCGGTATCCCTATATATATAATATTCTTCCGCTTGACTATGGTCATCCCAATCAAGAAACATAAATCCCGTTTCTGAATTGCTCTGGACTCCAACCTCTAGATTTGGGGTATAATACTCGAATATATCTTCACTGGAACCCTCATCAAAGATAATACTTAATAATCCTCCTCCTTGACCGGCTTGATCTTTAATTTTTAAATAATATGGTCCGCCATCTTCGGTCGTATTAATTCTAATAGCATCTAATAGAATGAAGGGAGAAGAATCATCCAAACTAACTCCATTTATTTCAAACTCGTAGGATAATTCTGTAGTCTTATCGGGGGCAAATATCTGTAAATAATCAAGGTTAGAAAAATCGGGATAAACAAAGTGAAGAAGGGCATTTAAATGAGCGGGCAAGTCTACCCTAAAAAACCGATCTTGATCGAGACTAATTAAATTATCATTCCCTTCCTTGAATATTTTTCCAATGTCTTCAGCAGCGTCAATACTTTCCCCGCCTCGGACAATATGGGGGAAAAGCCTCAATGTTCCCTCATACATATAGTCAATTCCAGAAGTAGAAATATTTACATAATACAATCCGGGGGATCCATCCGCCAAATAATTCAGATCTGAATAAATGCCCTTTTGGTAATTTCCTACCTCTGCAATATGATTGTCAGGCCCATAAACACTCAAATTTATTTTTGACGTGGTATTGGATGAATAAAGACTAGTAATTGCCAGTGAATAGTTATTAAATGAAGAATTCAGTTCAAAACTATACCATCTTTCCTGATTATTTCCGATACTGAAATTTATTTCCCCCCCAAATGTTATGGGATTAGCTGTATCCCAAGAATTGTTAGTTGCATTTTGAGGAGTTTTATCTTCTTTTTGGGAGGTGAACTTGTTTTCTTCACCAAGTGTTATTAAATTAATCGCAGTAAATGCAATAAGGAATAAGAAAATTACACTCCCTAAGAATTTTTTATTCAATTTCCTATGTTTAAACATAAAATCACTTTGCTTGTTGTTTGTGATTAAAAAAATAATTGGTTAGAAAAAAAATTTTCATCTCTCCAAAACTAATCGAAATATTTTTGATCTTAGGGCTTAGATGGGGCAAAGATACTATAAGGAATAAGAATATGGGAGATAAAAGTTGATAATGTCCTATATTCGAAATATGAATAATTACCTTCATATTAAAAAGTAACGCAACCATTTTGTTGACTATGTAACTCATGAAATGGGAGTTAAGAATAAGAGTTGGAATTTTTTGGGAACTTAACTCCATTCTTAGTGGTTCATTCTTAGTGGTTCACCACCATTGAGCCCAAGTTGAGCAAGATTACCCTAGCACCCTTTGCTAAATCAAACCATTTTGTTCTCTTGGGAATTTTAGAATAAATGTCATTTGGCTTAACACGAGAGATTTTCCTATCGATTTCACGCCTTAACGCAAGATTTTTAAGGGGATTAATATCATGGAAATTTTTGAACTTTTGAAAGAGATATATAAGAATAAAGATTCCTATACTAAAAAGGATAAAAACCAAGGCATTATCAAATACAAGGCTTATAAAAAGCGAAAAGATGGATGAGATTAGGAATTAGAGGGCTTGCTCCATTTTTTTGCTTTTTTTGCTTTTTTTATCTCTTAGAAGGTGGTTTGGAAATATATTTGTAAATATTACAATAATTATTGTATTTTTTCATCACTAGTGAAATTTAATTTCTTTTTCCAGAAATGTCTGCGAGTTTTGTTTTTTCTAT
>CAZEPC010000561.1:0-2955 GCA_964513765.1 uncultured archaeon | reverse complement strand
ACGATAAGGAAAAGAAGGCTACGATGCCAACGGTAGAAATATTGTAAAATATCATAAAAACTAAAAAAATACCACAATAGAGCCCTCAAATCATAATAGGATTGCGAGCAAGATTTCTAGCTTGCCCATTTTTTTATTTTACTGTTTTTTTCATTCTCGTTCTCTTCATTGTTCTTTTTTCCTAAATTTATTTTTAATATTATTTCTACAAAATAATAACAAAATGAAAGAAAGGGGTTGATCGGATATTATCTGGATCTTCTAAAAGAAACATCCTTATGACAATCCCTTCTTTATATGATGAATCAAATATTCTTCATAGAGTCATATGGATCCGAATAATCCTATCTTTCATGCAGTGTATCTCATAGAGGCTGAAACTGCCACAACCTTGGTATCCCAAACCTATTCTCACCAAGAATACAACGGAGATCTTATTTCGGGGATGTTTCAGGCATTAGAATCATTCATTAATCATTTAGCCTACAGCAAAACATATGAACATATTCAAGAGATTACATTCGGGGAATCTTTAATCACGTACGAAAGAATGGGATCCCGGAGGATTGGTCGTTCCGTTTTGGCGGTGGCCATCTCGCGAAAAGTAAAAAATCCTACATACATTCATACATACCTACGACAGATATTAGATACGTTTATTCATATGCACAAACATCATCTTAAGTTTTTTCATGGAAATACCAAACCCTTTCTTCAATTTAAACGACATCTGACCGGGTTAAACCAGCGATTTATGAACATCTTTGGGGATAAAATTGAAAAAAAACCCGCGGAAATCCCAGGGCCGAGCTTTCTAAAGGATTTTTCCCAATTCTCATAAATCCATAATTTACTCAATAATTGTAGTTCTTCAAATAAGTCAATTCTTTTAGGGGTTCTTACAGAGAAAGGGGTTGAGGCGATAAATCTTCGTCTCCCAAATCCATAACCAATGACATAGCGGTCAATTTAAGATTGATCATCTCTTTTGCCTCAACGAGAATATTGTTATACTCTTTGGAGTCCTTTTTTAGCCCTTGTTCCTCCGCGAGAGCATTCACTTTTCCCTCCACAATGGAATGAAGATGATTTTGTTGGTCAAGTGAGAGGGCTTGGGTTTCGATCCAGGTGGCAATTTCCGCCTTGATCTTTTGTGCGATCTCCGATTGCTCAATCTCTTGAACCTCAATTTGTTCTTCTTGAGCTTTCTTTGCTTGATAATCCTCATCTTGAAATACAGGTTTGGCAAGCGTTCCCAAATTGATAATAAGTGCGGAAGGTGCTAAAACTTCCAAGGATGTACTGAGGGTCTTGAGAACTTTATCCTTATCTCCTTTAATTTTGGAATAGTCTAATACAAGTTCCAAAATAGAAAACAACATAGTTTTGAGCAGAGAATCCATAAGTTCATCAATCTTGCCGCAGATCTCTAAGGTATTGAGTATGCAATCAACAACCTCCTTTTTGAGATATTCAATATCCTTGAAAAGAGAAAAGTAATTCACAAAGGTATCAATGATTTTGATGGCCTTTTGTATTTCTTGGTCTTCGCAAAAAACAGACTCAAGATTTTCACTAATCCTATGGTCATTTTTAGAAACATCAAGAAAGGAACGAATCGAATCCAAATGTGGGTTTTCTAAACTAATTTGCGCCATAATTTTAACCTTTGTTGTTGTCTTTGTTGTTGTCAATGAGATAATTTCTAAATAGTTTTAGCAACAATATGAGTATGAGTTTTTATAATTATTTAATTTTGCGAAACATCAAATGAATTCAAAAAAAAAATCTTCTAGTAAACAATAGGTAAAATGGTCTAAAAAAAAATTGCTACTTGGAGATAATAACTTAAAAGATTTTTTAATAGATTAAATAAACAGTTAAGTAAATGAGAGGAATATAGCAGCAAGTATCAGTAAGTAACAGAAAGTAAAAGTCGGAAAACCATATACTAACAAATAAGCGCGGATTAATCAGAATCTTTTAGCAATACTGAGGATTGAAACCTTTGGTTATGCTGTCTCAGCTCAATATGTATGCCAAAAAGGACTGATAGGCAATTTGAAGTGAGAACTTGTTTTATGTCCCCACTCTTATAGACCATCCCCTCCTTTAAGATCAGAATCTTTTGAAAAATGGGGATGATCTCCTCGACATGATGCGTTACCAATAAGATACTCACGTTTTGTTTAATCCGATCCAGTCTTTCCAAATCGGAGAGAAAAGTTTCCCGAGCACCAATATCCAAACCCTCGCAAGGTTCATCCAATATCAAAAGTTCGGGTTCCAACACTAACGCTCTTGCAATCAGTACTTTTTTCTGTTCTCCTTGGGATAGAAGTCCATATTTCAGAAAAAATTTGTTTTCGGTAATTCCTAAATCCAATAATGAACGTTTGGCTTTTTGAATGTACTTTTCATCGGGCTTTTCCCACATTCTGGTACTCCCCGTGAAACCAGCCACCACTATCTCTAAAACAGGGTCATTTTTGTGAATGAGCGACTCTAAGGACGAACTTACCCATCCTATTTTTTTTCTTAATCTTGGTAAATTAGTATGGCCGATCTCCTTTCCTAAGACCGATAATTTTCCGGAAGAAGGCCGAATATATCCAGTTATCATTCGCAGAAATGTGGTTTTACCCGAGCCGTTTGGGCCGAATAGGACCCAATTTTGTTTTCTTTTCATTTCCCACGAGATATTTTTAATAATGGGGTTGTTTCTTTGCATATACTCCACATTATGAGCTTTAATTAGTTCTTCCATAATAGGAAAAATATTAGAAAGTTGAAAAAAAATGGGTTTTCTTCTCGTTTTTCTAAAAAACCTTTCAAGTTTGTTTTTTACTTTTCTTTATTAGTAAAGTGACGGTAAAAACCCCTAAAATGGACACTATGTAGAACGGATAACCTGGGATGTCTCCTCCTCCCCCACTACCGCTATAATTCTCGCTT
>CAZEPC010000560.1:0-2959 GCA_964513765.1 uncultured archaeon | reverse complement strand
AAAAGTTTTTATCAATTCTACGGGAACTTCACCAGTTAATAATGTTAATTTAACAATCCATGAGAGATTAGAAGGAGGAGAACCTGGAACTCAGATTGGTGCTAAAAGCAATCCTTGGTTGATATCACAATTAAATGATACTAATGCAAAATGGGTTTCTTTTAATTGGACAGGAAATTCTGAAAATACACCAATAATTAATGGGAGTTCTGAATACGGTTATTGTTTCAAATTGACGTTTTCAGAAAGATCACCAGCAGCCTCAGAATATTTTGAAATTTTTGCAACAGATGGTAATCAATATCAAGGAGGAAATTTAAGAATTCAAAAAGAACCCCCTCCCGCAGATTCTTATTCATCACAGATCGGGAAGGATCTCATTTTTAATATTACTGCACTCCCAACATCGAAACCCATAGAACTACAACAAACACTAAATGGTGCAGAAGGATTCGGACTGAGCTCAAATGATAAAATTAGTAATATAACTATTCAAAGCCATCTTAAATTAAACGATACATTAGGTCAAAATGATATATTTGCCTTCCAAGTGTTTAACTATTTCGATAATAGGTGGGAAAACATAGAATATTTTTCGACAGATAGCCTAACCATCAATAAAACTTTTCTCATTCCAGATGTTGAATCTTACATAACAAGTTCAACCCCATTCACCATAAAGACCAGAATCACGGGAGGATCCAAGGAAAATGATATTGCGATTCAAATTTATCAATACAATATTTCATTAGCTGTGATCTATGATACCTATCCCTATAGCTGGTCTGAAGGAGTTGCTGGAATAGGGGACTTTTTCTTAGATTGTTATGATCAATTTAATGATTTAACATATTTGGAAGATGCCTCGGCGTTTGGAAATTATCTTTTAGAGGAAGCTTACATTTATAAAACAGGAGGAAATATCCTTGCACGATGGGAATATCAAAACCAAATCAATTTAGGGCTGGAAGAGGGAATGGCCGGTATAGGAAAATATCTTTTAAGACTCTCTGAATATAATTCCTCTAATATCGAAGTATGGTCCACTGAAGGAAAAATAAATGTCACTTACCGAAACATGGCGATATATGGAGCAAGACAAATAATAGAATTAGGCAGTTTAGAAAGTCCAATCTATGATAAAAATGGAGACATAATTAACTTAGGATATCTCCAATGGTCAATTGAGGAATCGGGTTGGATGAAAGGTTATGCGGGAATTGGTTCTTTCTTATTAGATGTTCTTGATTACACTGCCCAAGATAACATAGTAGAATATCCAATGGTAAGAAGGGTTGCGAATATACTCATTGCAAAAACTGTTGGAACTGCGGGTATTGATCAAACAAACGGAACAATAATTGATAATAAAGATTCAATTGATTTCCATACATTAATTACCGATGGAGTTAATTCATCAATGAAACTTTATGATGGAACACCCGGAGTCTTAGTATTTCTTTCTCAAATTCAACAAAAGGGATACTTTACCGAATATGCAGAGGCAATATCGCTAGCAATACAACATTTAAAAAAGAGTTATTCTGTTGATGGAGAAGGAATTTATTGGGATATTAATATACAGAATAATCAATATTCAAAGTATGGATACTTACATGGTTTGACCGGGGTGGGAAAAAGTCTATTAAAAATAGGAATTAGAGACAAAAGATCTCTAAATTATGCAGATCAATTCTTCTCCCAAACCAATCCAAATTTAAATCAAATAGGTACTTTTTATGGATTAAAAAATGGCTTGGCGGGTATTTCTTATTCTTTTGTAAAACAATATCAAGAAACAAAAAACACTAGCTATATAGATATGGCAGAATATTATGCTTCCCATATGTTAAGCCCAGAAAACTGGACATTGCAGTCAGGTCCGTCAACCATGACCTATACCGGATTGGATCAAGGATATGCGGGCATAGGGTTAAATTTCCTTGAATTATACAAAGTAACGCTAAATGAAACATATTTAGAGAAATCGATGCAAATAGCACATGTCCTTCTTGAGAATCAGACAAGCTCCGCGTCTCCAGTACCAAACTCATGGGGGTATAGTTCATCAGAACCAAACAAGTATTATACCAGTTTGAAAGAAGGAAATGCAGGAATAATTTATTTCCTCTTGAAATTATACAAAAACACTAGAAATGTGTCCTATATTGAATCAGCAGAGCGAGCCTTAATGACCTTAGAAAATCAGCAAAACGCCCAGGGAAATTGGGAAAAGCTTTATGCATCATCAGAAAGTTTTAATGGTTATTACAGCGGAACTGCTGGTATCGCCGATACACTTCTTTATGCATATGAAATAACTGGTAATAACTCTTACTATATTAATGCGAGTAATGCGATTAACTTTCTGTGTGAAGATTATCAGACACAAAACGGTTTTTATGAAAAACCCAATTCAGAAACCAACGATATAGAACACATTGGTTTAGATAAAGGTTATGCAGGGTATTGGAAGGTTTTAGGGCATATCATTAATCTAAATAATAGTGATGGATATTATATCAAGAATTTAACATCCAGCATTGAACATTTCTTCATATTCAAGTCAAATCTATTTCAAGTTTCAGAAGGTGATTCAAAGGCTTGGGTAGATAGCTATAATCATGATTCAAACAGTCAGAGCTCGATAACTCTTGATTACTATTCGGGAATGGTGGGATTCATGGATTGTTTAAATGACATATGTACTTATTATATCTCCGAACAAGGATTCCTAAGTAGGGCGGATATTTTAAGAAGTCTAAATGATGGAAAAAGTTATATCATCGAAAAAGGGGAAGAAAATCTCCCAACATCTTTTGGATACTTTGGAGGGTATAATGGACTGGCAGTAGTTATGAGTAGCCTAATTGATAACGACATACCGTCAGAGGTACCAGGATCTTTACAACCAAATACAAATTTGAATATTGAGTATGACGAAAAATTATCTATTTCA
>CAZEPC010000559.1:0-2960 GCA_964513765.1 uncultured archaeon | reverse complement strand
ATGATCTTATCCATCATACAAAAAGACGAAGTTATTTCTTTTAAATTTCACGATCATAATAAAACACAAGATAAAAAAACTATATGGATTAAGAGAATTTCAGCTTCAAGAAAAACGGTGCCAAAGACACCTTTCTGCTGAGCGGTAAATTCATATAGATCTTTTCCCCACAATACTCATCGTTTTTGAGCGGATAATGCTCCAAATCGGGGTGGTACCACGCATAATAGATATTTTCCCTCACTTTTCGGTGCTTCCTCATTGCTTTTACATACGCATCCCAAATAACAAATTGATTCTCTCCCGCTTCGTAAAAGAGCTCTTCATTTGCTTTCTGGGATTTCTCCCAATTGGACAGAATATTTTTTTTTACCAATTTTTCATATGGCCTGAGATTTTCCTTCCTTCCAGTTTTTCCACTTTCTTGTAATTCTTTAAGAAACTTCGCCAAGTAATGAGATGAAGCAAATGCACCCAGTGTTCCTTCAAAATAATACTCACTAACCAAGCCGGCAGCCTCCCCAATCAGAACCACATGATCATCTACAAATTCGGGAATCGCAGACTTACTTGCGGTATATAGGGAAAGATCCTGCTCACTCATTTTTGCAGGTTGAGGGGTTGCATGGCGGAAAAATGGGGATATATGATCGTAATTCCGTAAAATTCGCAGCATTTTTTCCTTCATCACATCTGAAGATTCCCGAGATACATAATGAAGATTAATATAGTTATCTGCTTTGATCATGGCCAAAGGACCAATTTCGCTAATCTTGGGGTGTCGGTGAAACATGTATTCCATAGGGACATCATCATCAATATATTCCTCAGGAATCTCAAATTTAGCGGAAACAGCATTATATGTTCTGGGGGTATGAAAACCCAGATTTTTGTTAAACTGAAATGAATGGGAACCGGTTGCCAAAACCAAGAGGTCCGTCATGAATTCTCCCTTGGGGGTTTTTATACGCATATAATCATCCTTAGAATCTTCACCATCATTCATTTTTTCCGCTTTGGGAATCTCCGAAACATTTGTTTCCCACATAATCTTTCCATTGCCCTTTAATCCTTCTTTCAACAATCGAACGACCGCCTTACCTTCGTCCATATTATTTCCGATATTTTTATTAATCTCTTCCCAAGGCTTTAAATTAGCAGATAAATTTCGGGAGGAATATTGCACTTGTTTGACCTCCTTCGGAAAGATATCCTCGTCATTTAAATTGAGCACATCCGGGATCCATTGGTTTGTGTGGGCACAGATGACCCGTACTTTTTTATACGGTGTTTCAAAGAACTTTGCCCTTTTTTCGATGAGAAGAACTTCGGTAAATTTTGAGAGATGATAAAATGCAGATGCACCAGCTAAACCAGCACCCACAATTATGACGGGATAATGTTGATTATTTTGTTCGGAGGACATAAATTTTCACATTGATTGCTTTTTTATTATCCTAGAAAAGAAAGCAAAAAATATATTTTTTTCAGCTTTTTCATAAGCAGAAAGAGTATGAAAAAAAGCAAGGAATCTTATATATTAACCCCAAAAGCACCTTCAAAACCAAGAATCAACGGAGCAAAGGTATTTGGGGCACGGCCGGGGAATCCATTTTTATTCAAAATTGCTTGTACAGGTGAAAAACAGATTCAATTCACTGCAGACAATATACCAGAAGGATTACATCTGGATGAAAACAAGGGCATCATAACAGGTAGCACTACCCAAAAAGGCACACATAAAGTTTTGGTTAAGGCAGAAAACAGCCATGGAACATGTGAAGATACACTCACCCTCAAAATCGGAGAGAATATATGTCTCGCGCCGCCCATGGGATGGAATTCGTGGTATGTGAATTCTCTCTGGGTCTCTCAAAAAACCGTAAAAAAGCAAGTAAAGGCATTACATGATTTGAGGCTCACAGATTACGGATGGACATACATCAATATCGATGATGCGTGGCAAGGAAATCGTAATCCCGACACAAACATTTTAGAACCCAATCCCAAATTCCCCAATATGAAACACCTCTGTGATTATGCCCATTCCCTCGGGATAAAGATAGGGATATATTCCACACCATGGAAGGGCTCATATGCGGGATATATTGGTGGATCCTCCCCAAATAAGGATCATGATTATTCAAAATGGATCGTCCCACCCGAGGAAAGGATCGAGAAATATCAATTATTCGGAGAGAAGGGCAGAAAACGAAAAGAGTTGAGAGATTTCGGAAAATATATGGGGGATTACGATACGAAACAATGGGCTAAGTGGGGAATAGATTATTTAAAATATGACTGGTGCCCTAATGATGTGGAACATACAACACAAATGAAAGAAAGCCTTGATAAATGCGGGAGGGATATCATATACAGCCTTTCAAATTCAGCACCCTTCGAACTAGTGGAAGAGTGGAAAAATCTCGCCAATGTATGGAGGACAACAGGTGATATTATTGATTTATGGATAAGAGTTGCCTACATAGGATTTAGGCAGGACAAATGGGCACCTTATGCGGGACCCGGGCACTGGAACGATCCGGACATGTTGGTAATTGGAAAAACAGCAAGCCCACATAAAGAACATTCTGAATATCGTCCCACGCGATTGAGTCCCGATGAGCAATATAGTCAGATGAGTTTATGGTGCTTACTTTCCGCCCCCTTATTGCTCTCTTGCGACATACCCTCGCTCAAGGATGATCCTTTTACTATGAATCTTCTCACCAATAATGAGGTCATTGCAGTCAACCAGGATCCCCTAGGGATGCAAGCCCGAAAGATAAGTAAGTCTTATTTCTTACCTAAGGAAGTGTGGGCAAAAAGGTTGTATGACGGATCTTTCGCTGTCGGTCTTTTTAATAGAAGTCGCTTCTCGCAAACCGTAAAACTTACATTTTCTGATTTATCTAAATTATTAAAGGCAAAGAAAGAAAAAATCCCAAATCAATTCGAGA
>CAZEPC010000558.1:0-2960 GCA_964513765.1 uncultured archaeon | reverse complement strand
GGGATCCCGAGCAGAAATTCACCACCATTCACCGCAAGATTGAAGATTCTAAAAATCATGTGACCAAAAAAAAGGAAAATGAAGAGGAAAATACCGATAATCACCGGTTCCAAGATGAATCATTTCTGAATACAACGCGATCAAAAAAAGTAGCTGCACATAAATCCGTGGAGCACCGCGGACTATCCACAAAAGGGGAGGAAGAAGCCTATTTAAGGGAATTTACAGAAATTTCCTTGATTTCCAATTCATTTTTCATCGCCTTTCAATCGGTCCTGGCCAAAATTCCCAGTTGTGGGGAGATCATCACACCCAATGAAACCTATCAAGCACTCAGAAAAACTTTATGGGGGAATGGGATTCCCGAGGAATTTATCGCAGAGGTTTTTCGCCTTTATCTAACCGAAAAATACAAAGAGGGTGGATTGCCGAGGAGGGATCTCTTACAGAGAGAAATTTATGAGATTTCGAATGTCTTGAAAGAATTCTCTCCCCCATTGCGGGTAAAAGCGATCTCTGAAGTGGTTCTTTCCTCAATTTTGAACAAAAAATCGCGGAACAGTATTCCATTTAATTTTCCCGAGACTTATAACAGAAATTTGGCGCGATATCGGGAGAAATTCCAAGTATCAGAAAATTCGGATGGTGAGGAATGGGATGAAATCCTTCATGCAATCCAAAATGAGAAAGAATACCTGATATCCAATCTCATTGCTCTTCTTAAGAAAAGTTCATCCCCTTGAAAAGAGAATTTGGAATTAGGAACAAATTTCACCTTTGATTTTGATGAAATCACGGATCCTTTCGATCTCCACCATTTTTAAAGAAGGTCCACCACTACTAGAATATGCAGAATAGGAAACGATTAGTGATGGTAAAACCCGAATATTGCGATAAATGCGGTTCGGATGAAGTATATTTCAACACCTTAGAACAGACTCCGTGGTGTAACAGTTGTAATAAAGAAATTGATGAAGATCCGGTCTTTGAGGAAATAAAACTTGAGAAGACCCAAACATCCCTTTAAATTTTAAAAATTTCCTCTTTTTACCTTTTTTGAACCATTTTCCGTTAATTCTCCAGAATAATCCAATTTTTCGTATGTGTGACCTCTGCCACCCATAAATACATATGTTAAGATTCCATATTAATATACATAATGGGAAAGGTGGATGTCTTATTGATCGAGGCAAGGAGCGAAAATCTGCTCGATGACCGAAAAACCATTCCTTTCACCATTCCCCTGCTCAAGGCTATATTGGAAAATGCGGGCTATCGGGTAAAAACGTATTTGGAATCTCTTGGACATTTAAGCCAAGATTCCCTTTTCTGTTTGTTGGATGAGGTCCTCCCGGAAATTATAGGCTTAAGCGGGACTGCCTATGAATGCGAACGGTTGGCGCGGCTTGTGCGTTATATACGGAGTGTTTCGATTGAATATCCTATCATGATCGGCGGTTATTGCTCGCTTGTCCCCGACATTTTGGAAAGAACGGATGCCGATGTGGTTTGCCGCGGTGAGGGAGATCGGACTATTCTCGATCTGGTGGATTATTTCCTTTCTGCCCGATCACACATTAATTCACTCTCTGAGATTTCTGGGATTTCCTATTGGAATAATGAGCGAACCCGAGTTTTTACAACCGAATCACGTCCTTTAATTGAAGAACTCGACGGTATCCCGCTTCCCGAATTTCGGGGGATCGATGTGAGTGCCTTTTCCGATGAAAACTTAGCGCTGCCATTTTACGGACAGAGGGGTTGTTATAATGCTTGTTCGTTTTGTGATATTCTTCCCTTCTACAGAAAGCAGGGGACCCGGTCTATGTCTCCATCCCGGATCGTTTCTTGGATGAAGAAAATGGTCCAAGAATGGGATATCAATACTTTTGTGATGAACGATGATAACTTTCTGAGCACCGCGGGATTTTTAGAAGGAATGATCGATGAGTTTACGCGGCAAAAAATGGTGGGTGTGGCATGGATAAATGTCCAAACCCGGCCCAATGATATTATCAGATTTAAAGACCTTCTCCCTCGGCTTAAGCCTTTTGTGTATAATATTGGGTTGGGGATTGAAAGTTTTGCCGATTCTCAACTCCTCAGGTTCAACAAGAATATCTCCCGTGCGGAAAATTTGGAGGCAATTACAATTCTCAACCGTCTTGGAATTCCTTCCTCGAATTACTATATGTTTTTTGATGAGCAAACCACCCTCGCAGAAATGAGGACCAATATAGAGACCATCTTGTCCCTTCCTCTTGTGCCAAATTTTGATTTTCCCCTCCGATTGCCCGAGATCGTGGTAAATTATGAATATAATGCCATGAATGATTTATACGGCAACTCTTCGATTGAGGATATAGATTTTCTTTTTTATTCTCATTTATTTTTGGAAAAAACCGAATCGATTCGGAAGGCTTTTGGATTGTATTGGGGCTTGAAATATTTGGAAGCCTCAAGAGAACGAGAAAACCTGAGAGGACATAAAAATAAAAGGGATTTAGGAAATAAACCTCCCACTTTTTCCCTAATTACGGCACAAAACTTAACAGATTTTCAAATATCGGTTTTAAGAAATTTAATCTCCGATATATGCCCAAAAATCGTTGAGCTAGGGAAAACGCGACTGGAAATGGCCCTTACAATTGCAGAAAAGTTTCATAAAAATCCCCTTAGGTTTAGATTAAGCAAAAAACTTAAGGATAGATTTGTACAAAAAAAAATTTCGCATTTTCAAGAGAACCTTGCACGGTTGCTAAGTCCGCTTAAAAAAATGGGCATGAATTTTGGGACACGGATCCAGTTTTATTAAGAATTTCTAAATGGTTTTGCTTTGGAACAAACATAGGTAAGGATTTTCAGAGGTATTTTTCGGATATATTTTCAGAAATATTTTTTTCCTTTATCTCTTTTTAGTGGTTCCTTTTTTGGGATGTGTGTATTAGTTAGTTCCAAAG
>CAZEPC010000557.1:0-2971 GCA_964513765.1 uncultured archaeon | reverse complement strand
TTTTTCGCGGTGGCTTCCCCGATTCCCTTTATTTTTTTGAGCTGGTTCACGGTTGCCTGTGCAATTTTTTTTATTGAATTAAAACTATTTTCTTCCAACAAATCTTTTGTTTTTCCTCCAACCCCTTTTATTTTTTCGATGCCCTTTTCTTCAGGTTTTTCTGCTTCAGGAATCGGAAGGAAATCCCAATACCCAGCTTTATGCAACCTAAGTTCCATCTCTTGCCTTATTTGGGTTCTATAGGAATCATCTATCATTTCTATATCGGGCTCCTCTTTGAGCTCTTGAAAAATTCCCTTTATTGTGGTTTTCCCTACCGGACAATCTCCGTATGTATCAATGAGATATTTTGCGCCTTCGGTAAGCTTTTTGCTCCCAAATCTGAAAAACCTCTTTCCTCCTATGAAACCAATTTTATCCTTACAATAATTATTCTTTAATTCGGTTATTAAGGAATAGATGAGGGTATAGGCCAATATTTCTATTATTTCCTCTTCATCAAAATCGGGCCATATACCAAAGGATCCGGTAGGTGGGGAAGGTTAAGTTTCTTTTTCACATATTTATCAATAAGTTCGGATCCCCCCTTTTCAACCTGGAGATGAAACATTTTGGGAACGGCCGCATTAAACCTATCATTTCCTTGAGCGGCTATTTCTCCCTCAACAACTTCTCTTTTGTCATACATCCATCCATTGATTAAATCTTTCCAGACTCTCCAAATTGCCGATGGTGGAGGGTAAGGTGGAATAATGCCCGAAGACCTTCAGATCTTTTAAACTGGAATGTCTTCTGATGGACTCGGGCAGATCTTTTCCGCGCCCAATCCTCAAGAAGATACTTACAAAGAACTTACAAAGTTTTTTATATTCAAAATCTATAGAAATATTGAGATGATTTTGATAATGAGAAAATGCACCAGTTCTTAAATCAAAAAAATTTAATAAATTTGCGACTTAAAGAATTTTTCCGAAAATTATTTCAAATATTTAAAGGTACCATTGTTATCGTTTGCTTAGTATTTTTCATCGTTTGCATAGTATGTGTAATTGATGCTCTTAGTCTCGCTGAAACAACAAAAGATTATACAAGTATAATAAGTACTTTAAGTAGTTTTATTATAAGTGCTTTAAGTATTTTTAAGATGATTAAAATACTTGTTAATTATGAACATGAAACCTAAATTCATAAATCGAGTCTAATTTAATTGAGTTTCTTTTTTATTAAATATCTCTTTTTGTCCACTTTTAAAGACAAATATTTATGGGGTGCCTATGTAAGGGATCGCAGTTCGATCGGTTCGATATCCTCTGTATCTTCCACAGGACCCATTTCCTTCTCAAAGGGAGAGGTATTATCCCTTTGCCCATCTCCTCTATCGCCATCGGAGGGAGCGCGGTTGGCGATGCTCCGCATATGCCCCGAAATTTTACCCAAGTACCTGGGAATCTTTTTCATCTCGGCCAGTGTTTTGTTGGCCTTCGCCAGCTCGGATGCGAGGATCCGCTCGGCACTCTTTTTCCGCTTGAGGTATTTGTAAAAAACATAAATAATCAGAAGAAATATGGCCAAATCCGGGCTCTTTTGAAGGATCATCACCAGCAACATCAGCCAAAAAACCGTAAATAGATTGAATCGAAATCTCATAATTTCCATAGTAAAAATTGCCTTATAAAATCGGAATTTCCAAAAAATAAAAATAAGAATAAAAAAACGATGCTAAAGAATCTTTTTTGTACCATGCTTACACATTCTAATCCCTCTCTTATTCCTCATCGGACTCATTAGTTTCCCTTTCTCCGATCTCATTCTCGGGGCATCTTTCCCTGTTTTTCTTCCAGAAATATATACATATATCTAAAGCTATTTCAAGAAGTATCGCAATAATTCCTGGAAAAAATAAACTAATAATTATTTCACAAATGAGTTTTAGAATTTTTTGTGATTTTTTCATATTCAGAAATACAAAAATCCTTTATAAAATTCGAATTCGAAAAGAATGCGAAAAATGAAATAATTAAAGTTCCAAATTGGAGGAACCGGGTATACAAAAATCCTTTATAAAATATTCTTGGTCGCGAGAATTGGAAAAAACCGATCCGATCTAGTCACATAGTAAAATGATATTTAAAGAAATGTTTTGGAAAATCCAAGATCAATGTTTTAAAATAATTCAAGTTTGCTTGGTGTCCTTACCCTTCAGAGGGGAGGGCTTTCATCAGTTTGGAGATTAAGCGCTCTTTCTCCCTTTGGATCTCTTCAGTCACCTCTTGCGGATTTTTCCCCTTTTTATTCCCGCCGATTCCGAACATTTGCTTGTAAGCCGCCAGGTGGCGATTGTATACCTTTGCGAAATCAAACCGGGGGTGGATTTTGCTGCCTCCCGAGCCATCGTTTTTCCGTCCCGTTTTTATATTTTTCGCGGATTGGGCACTTCTTCCGGGTTGTGCTCTCATAAATGAATCGGCCACCACTTTCGAAAGTGCTTTCGGGCGGAGATTCGGAGAAGACTTCCGCAGCACCTCTGCAATTTCCACCAATTCCCGTTTGAGCTGACCTTTTTCGGGAAGAGTTTCGGTTTTATAATTTTCGGTGATATACAGATGGAGCACTTCCGCCGCAAATTCCTCGGGGATCCCGCGACACCAGATGGATCTTCGGAGTGCCATGTAGGTCTCGTGGGGGGTATGATCGCCCGAACAAGTGGGGATTTTGCTCAGCACCGACTGAAAGGCGATGAAAAAGGGGTTAGAAATCAGAGAGATGTCCGTAAATTCCCGGAGAAACGATTCATCATCCTCATCCGCTTCGTATCTTCCTTTTATCTCGCTTTTCTTGCCCAAACGGGGATGAATCTCATCTGCTTCCGGATCCTCCTTATTTTCCCCATTATTCCCTCCATTTTTGGTCACATGGTTTTTAGAATCTTCAATCTTGCGGTGAATGGTGGTGAATTTCTGCTCGGGATCCC
>CAZEPC010000556.1:0-2977 GCA_964513765.1 uncultured archaeon | reverse complement strand
AATTGTCATTACTAAAAGGACAACACCATATATTAGTATAATATTCCCCCGTATGCCAAATCTATCCAATAGAACCTTCAGAAGGCTTGCCAAAGTGATGATAATAAATATAGTTTGGATGGTATTGACAACAGTTAATAGATCTGTGAGAATACTCATTTCAAAGGAAGGGTTATTGCCGACTAAAGAAGCACTCAGAAAATTTTGACCATTTGGTACTTGTTGAAACATAAATTGAAAAATAAACCCAAATAAAAACATAATCGTGACTGAAAAGAGGCCAGCAGCAATCCCATAAAACATTGTGATGGAAAAATCAGAAGAATGTTTACCCCTAAAAGCCTTAATCTTTTGAATTTTATTCTTTATGAAATTAACAAGTTTTAAGAACACGAAAATGGAAATTGGTTCAAACACGCGTAGTAGGGTGATGAAAATAAACGCCGCCATTAGAAAATAGGCGAAGAAATAGACAATGAGTAGAATTATTTCGGTTTTTTGAGCAATAAAGAGAATAATAGAAAGAACTGAGATAGGAGTACCCACCTCCTTAAGACTGGTAAAAAACCGACTCTGAATTTGGTTTCCCACAAAACGACCCGAAAAGGATATTTTGGAGGATTTTAAGAGCTGAAATGCGAATAAGAAAGTTGCTAAATATACAAACAATATTTCAATAAACCAACCTAAAGCAGTACTCCCCTCTTCTACATTCAAAAGGTTCAATGCACTCCCTTCAACTTGCGCAATATCTAAAATTACCACCATGAGATAAAGGGAAATCGGGAGAATAATGAGGAAAGCCTTGAATATCTCTTTCTCTTTTTGCCAATTTTTTTCCTTAAGTGATTTTCGAATGAGCTTTCCTGGGGATTGTTCATATTCATAATTTAATTTCTCGATAATTTCAGAACCAGAGAGATTCTTATTTTCCTTTTTTAGCCTTCGATAGAGCAGATAAATCGATAAAACGGGAGATACAATAAAAATGAATGGAAGAATTCTAAAAGGATATTGAAGATAGAGGGAAAACATAGAAAAGGAACGGGCAAACAAATAGCCGACACCTAAGCCCTCGGGCGAATCATTCGAGGAAATCGGGGGCTTTGCAAATTCAAATTGAAAAAGAACGGGTAATACCCAATATACAAGAAAAAAAACACATAACCCTAAATAAAGCCTTGAATAAAATAATCCGAACTTTTTTTTCCTAATAAAGGGAATCGGGAGTGCAAAAAGAATTAGAGGAAATAAATTCAGTAAGATTGAATAAATAATATCCAAAACAGCCATAAATAAATAATAGAAAAAATCGTTAAATAATTATGTCAAAAGTACTCCTTATGGAAAAAAAGTGAGAATACTTCTCGGCTTTTAGGTTTTCGACAAAACCTTTTTAATTCTAATCTTACAATTAGTAAGATGATTACTTATGGGATTATTTAGTAGTGACGAAGAAACGATCAAAGGAGTCGGATCCTACGAATACGATGATAAAAATTTATCTTGCGATTTTAATATATCCGCAGATGAATTTTTCAATCGGTTTTCGGATGTGACTGGTGACCTACCCAGTGGTGCTATTGAAGACATTCGAAAGGCGATAGATTCTGGAAGAGAAGTAAAAATATCCAGAAAATATCGAAGAGATGTAGGGTCATTCTTTGACCGTGTGGAAACCGCTTCGAAAAGCGGTCCAGCACCATCAGCAGGAGATTCATCAACCACAATGGGTTTTGATGAAGAAGAAGCGGATGAGGCTGCAGAAGCTGAAGAAATGAAGAAAGAAGGCGCTACTTCAGATCAATTATATTACGAAGATCAAGACACCTCCACGGAGGGAATTGACACTTATGATGAAGACACCGGTGAGCGAGAAGGAGAAATTATCCTTGGAGAGGAAGGTGCCACTGGAGATTTAGTACCTTTAGAAATTAAAGAATCCGTAAAGGCAGAATATGAGCACAATGCGGAAGAACCAAAAGAGGAAGGAAGAGAAGTCTCTGGTATGTTTAAAGTTGCCAACCCTTCAAATGAAAATAATATCTGGGATGTTGATATTGACTTCACACGGGATCAAGATATTGTATGGGCCGGAAAGCGCGAAGGTACGGTAGATAAAGAGGAACCTGAAGCAACCTCCGGGGAAGATGTTGAAGTAAACGAACCGATCCACATTAAAAACTTGGAACCTCGGGCAGAAATGATTTATGATTATTCCATTGAAAATTTCCAACAACCACCATTAAAAGTGAAGGAATTCATCAGTACTTTAAATGATGAGGAAGTGGAATCTTATTCATTATTGCCTAACGCGGAGAATAAAATTCTTTTCAAATTAACTGCATCTAACACCGCAGATTATGCATTGAAAAACATAAAAATAGTCAAAGAAGTAGAAAATATTTTTATGAATGTCGATGTAATTGAAGGAAACGCGACCGTGGAACCAGAAGGGATTGTATGGAAAATTGAAAAACTTGAAGCGAACGAGGAAACTGTCGTAAAAATTAATATGGATTTGGATACCGGAGATGAAGATGTTAAAGCTAATACCGGTAAAATTTCCGCAGATTATGAAGCAGACAATGCATTAACTGGTATGAAAGTTGATTCGTTTGATGCCTATTCCAGTAACTTCGTGGGAATTCAAGCGGTTCAAAAAGAAGATGATCCAGACATGTATCAATGTTCCTTAGTTTTTGAAAACAAATCTGATTTCCAAATGAATTTGGTTAATTTAGATGTGTTTGAAGAAGGAAACCCAGATGAAAAACTCTTGGATATTGATACCGGAGAGATTCCAACAATTGCCGCCGGAGCACAATGGAAATCTGTGGAGTGGGAAACAGAAACAGATGAAGGATTTGAGCCCCTCTTTCATAAGACGGTCGAATTCTTCTTGGTTTCGGAAAGATTAATTACTACCACCGGATCCATTTCAATCGATGATATTGAATTAGCTGTAGCAGTATTG
>CAZEPC010000555.1:0-2988 GCA_964513765.1 uncultured archaeon | reverse complement strand
GAAAAGGCGATCGATCTTGCTGTTAAAGATAGTGTGACTAAGTTAAGCATAAAAGATTAAGAATAAAAAAGTAAAATAAAATAAGGAGAATGTTAAATTGAAAGAAAATGAAAAGGTTCAGTCGCCTAAGAGGGCCTTAGTGCTGGTTTCAGGTGGTTTAGATTCTAGTACCGCCTTGTATTGGGCTAATTCCCAAACTTATGATCTTTATGTTCTTTCTATTGATTATTATCTCCGCCCTGAAAAAGAAAAGGATGCGGTGAAATATCTAATAGACTCAATCAATGCAGAACTTATTGAAATTAATCTACCTTTTTTGAAGGAAATAGATGATTTGCGGGATTTTAATTATCCTTTGCAAAATTTAAAGGATGCACCCGATGGATATATTCCCATGAAGAATTTAATTTTCTATAGCATTGCCGCCTATTATTGTGAAATATATGATATTGATGTGTTGATCGGCGGACAAATCTTGTCAGATTCGAAATTATATCCTGATGCATCCATGAAATATTTTCAGACCATCAAATCCCTTATTGATAAAGGTGGTAACTCGTTTAGAAACCATCATCGGGAGATCAAATTAAAATTTCCTTTGAAAAATAAATCCAAGGAAGAGGTTATTGAAATGGCAATCGAACTTAAGGTTCCTCTTTCACATACTTGGAGTTGTTATGAAAATGAGAAAAAACCGTGCGGGGAGTGTAAGGGGTGTATGGAGAGAAAAACTGCCTTTCAAAAGTTTGGGGAAACAGATCCGCTTTTTCAATAGCTTAAGCTATTTTTTTAAATAAATATCTTGCAACCCTGCAACTTAAGGCCTTTAAGCCACTCTTTTTGAGGATCGCTTAAGTTTATGTTGGTATCTTTCACCATAAGAGATTTAAGATTATCGAGATTCACCACGGTTTTTGGAAGTGATTTGAGTGGATTTTTACTAAGAATGAAATATTCCAATTTATTTAATCTCCCAATTGATTCGGGGATTTTTCCTATCTGATTATCGGATAAATTAAGCTCGGTGAGATTTGTGAGATTTCCTATTTCCTCCGGGACATTCTCGATATTATTTCCAAAAATCGAAAATTCTTCTAGTAATGGGAGGGTCATAAGCTCGCTTGGGAGTTCCGAAATCCGATTTCTACCTGCGGTGAAAGCCTTAAGTTCTTGGAGCTTTTCTATTTCTGACTGAATCTTGGAAATCGCATTGTTAAAGAGGGATACTATCTCTAAGTCTGAATTTTCAAATATCCATGGGGGAATTTGTTCGAGTCCCAAATCATTAAGATAAATCTCCTTTAAATTCAGCTTCTTCAGCTTCTCCCCTTCTTTTTCGAGGCTTAGGGGATTCTTTCCCATATGAAGAGATTGTAGATTTTCCATCTCCGTTATCCAATGCGGGATGGATTTAATTTGGTTATTGCCCAAAAAGAGCTGTTGAATTGTATTCATATCTTTAAGCTGAACGGGGACTTCCTTGAATTGATTTCTATTCACCCTCAATATACGAAGATGGGACAAATTTCTGATGGAATCGGGCAGATTGCGGAGTTGTTTATTTTGTATCTGGAGTTCAACAATATGATTTTTCTGTACTCTGGCACCGAAATGCTTGTAGGAAAATTTATTAACAAGAGGTATTGGTTCATTTACTAAATGTTCCATTTCTTCTAAGAATCTCTTTTCGTGCTCTTCTAACAAGAATATCTCACACTCAATGTATAGGATGGAATGATTTTTATGTTTTCTGCTATGAATAATGAGTATGGAGAATATTGAGAAAATTTGGAAATTGAAAAAAGGAAAAACGGGAAGATCCAGTTCTTGGGAGAAAAACGGCAGAAATTCGGATTTTTGGATCATTCCACCTGGTGAAAGTAGGGTAATTGCGGATATTAAAGGCCCGGGAAAAATAACCCATCTATGGATGACCACCGGTCATCATTACCGCGAGGTATTGATTAAAATCACCTGGGATAATGCCCAATCCCCCAGCATTTTGGTTCCTTACGGTGACTTTTTCGGGTTAGGCCATGGGATTGTAAATTCGTACCAGTCTCTCTTCTTTTCTGCCTCAACCGCCCACAATAATAAATTTAATATGGGTTGTGCGATGAATTGCTACTTGCCCATGCCCTTTAAAGAAAGGGCGGTGGTAGAGCTCATCAATCAATCCGAAGAGGACCACCGGCAGTATTTTTATGTGGATTATGAAACTTACGATGATATTTCCGATCTTGGTGCGGATCAAGATCAGATTGGTTATTTGCACGCCGAGTTTAAGCGGCAAAACCCTTTCGGTGGCTGGGGACACGAGATAAAGGTCAACACTCCCGAGGCTAATATTGCGAATAAGGAAAAACTAGCCTGGGAAAATAACTACTGTATCTTGGAAACCAAAGGGAAAGGCCATTATTTAGGGTGTAATTATAGTATCACCAACTTTCAAGGCACTTGGTGGGGTGAAGGAGATGACATGATTTGGGTGGATGGCTATAAATGGCCACCGGACTTACATGGTACCGGTTCGGAGGATTATTTAAATCAAGCATGGGGAATGCAGAGGAATGCCTTTTTACGGAACGGGAGTTCAATTTTTGAAAAAGATACGGGCGGCTATCAGACAAGCTATGTGTTCCATGTGGAGAACCCCGTAAGGTTTCAAGAAGACATCAAAGTGACCATTGAATTCGGGCATGGAAACCATTTAAGAAATGAGGTGAGTAGCGTGGCGTATTGGTATGCTCAAAATCCAACGGAAATCGAAGCACCGCCACCCGTTGAGAAAAGATTGCCGGTCGAGAAAAAAGATGGGAAGTGGATTCACGACCCTAATAAACAGATCACCTCCAATGAATTAGAACTTAACCAAGAAATGAAGAAGATGAAGAGAAAATGGAAGGGTAAAGATTTTCCTGGCCATTTTTCGGTACAAGGGAAATTGTGCAAGGATGAAAATAATGCACTTTGTGTAGAAATGTATCT
>CAZEPC010000554.1:0-2990 GCA_964513765.1 uncultured archaeon | reverse complement strand
TAAATGTTCTGCAGGAGTTGGGACACAAGAAGAAAAAGAAGCAAATCCCAATTATTGCGAATATTTAACAGATTGGATTGATGCCCAATTAAATGAAGAAGAAGAAGAATACGATAAGATATTCCAACCCGATTTTGAAGAAATCCGTAAAAAGAAGAAAAAACGCCGAAAGAAGAAAAAAGAGAAAGATTAGAAAAAAATCTCTTAGTTTTTCACTTTTAATTTTTACAAGAAATCCTTTCCAATCATATATTTTTCTTTGCTTTTCTCACGGGAGGCATCTGGTTTAGTAATTTTTACAAACCGAAATTTCCTCTTGAATTTTTTTACGAATTCTTGTGTTTTTGGAGATTCAAAAATTTTAATCATTACATTTCCTCCCATATTTAGATTCCTTAGAAGCTCAAAAACCCTAGATACCATGGACTCTTGGATGGCAACATCTCTATAATCTCCAGAAGTCTTAGGGGCTAAATCGGATAAGATAACATCATATTTTCCTTTCTCTTCAATAATTTGAGCACAATTATCCTCAAAAATATCACAGCGGACAAATTCGATATTTTCACTATTAATTGGTTTAATAGAAGTGAGATCTACCCCTAAAACATAATAATCATCAATTTTATCATATTCTAATAAAGAAGAAAATTTACCATGAATTACTTGCAAAAAAGACCCGGGATGACACCCTAAATCCAATATTTTAGTCGCATACCGATTTTTTAATTTGAAAATATCATACTTTCTATCAATTTGGATGAGCTTAAAGGCTGAACGGGCCCTATATCCGCTTTCCTTTGCTTTTTGATAGTATTCTTCATTACTCCAATTTCTGTGGCTCATGAATAAAATAAATTTGGCATTATTCTTTTTCTTTATTATTAAATGACCAATTCAGAAAATCGAGAAAAGAACATAGAGAAATATCAAGAGGAATTTAAAGATTTGATCGAGATTAGAGAAGGGGATATATCGATTAAGTCTTTCCCACCAAGCGATTATCAAGATAGGGGTAAAGCACTCACTAAATCAATGCCGGTTTTTTATAACCCTATCCAAGAGGTAAACCGATCTCTTTCAATAATCGTTTATAAGGTATTCTTAGAAAAATATAGCAAGTATCTCAGGGATTTAAATGAAACTCAAAAAAACAAAATCGGACATACAGAAAAAGAAAAACAAGAGAAAAGCAATAAGAAAGAAGAAAAGAAAAACAATAATAACAAAAAAAAGATAAAATTATCCATAGTTGATTCAATGGCCGCTACTGGAGTGCGGTCGATACGTTTATTTAAGTATCTAAAAGATAATATAGGAAAAATTATCCAAAAGCATGGAAATATAAATCTTAAAATAATTGCAAATGATCTCAATCCAATGGCAAAAACACTTATCCAAAAAAATATCTCTCTCAATCAATTAAATTACACAAGCCTTGGCCAATTGCAAATGAATGAAAAACTCTTTAACATTGAGTTGAGTACTAATGAAATTACCTACTACCTCCATAGACTTTCCTACCATAGAGATTATGCCACCATCATTGATATTGATCCATTTGGAACCCCAAATAGGTTCATCAAAGATGCCTTGGAGGCGATTGATATTCAGGGGATGTTGGCCGTAACTGCTACTGACACGGCAGTATTGTTTGGGGTGAGAAAAATCGCATGTAGGAGAAAATACAATGTGAAACCAATGAAACCCCAATTTTTAAAAGAAGTGGGCTTGCGAATTTTATTGTATTTTATTGCTTCCCGCGCTCATATAACTAAAAAAGCAATCAAGCCATTCCTTTCCTTGAGCACAGATCATTATATCAGAGTTTTTGTCCAAATTAGAAAAGGGCACAAACATGTAATCTATGATATGGAAAATATCGGATATATGCTTTGGTGCCCCGAATGTTATTGGAGAGGAACACATGAATTTGATTTGACAGGGATTAAGTGGGATTGCCCTCTTTGTGGAAATAAAATTGAATACGGAGGACCCTTATGGATAGGGTCTTTACAAAATAAAAAATTTCTCGAGGACTGTAAACATGAACTTAAATCAGCAAAAGAGGAACAGATTCCTTCCAAGGAATCACTTATCGCTACCATTGAAACTATGATGGGAGAAGCAGGGCTTCCAGCCGGATATTACAATATTCACAGAATTTGTAAAAAATTAACCATACCGGTGGCAAAAATGGATACGATTTTGAAGAGAATTGAACAAAAGGGCTTCAAAGCATCCAGATCACATATTGAGCCTGTTGCCATCAAGACGGATATGGGAATAGAAGATTTAAAAGATGTTTTAGAGGATCTGCAGTCATAAGTCAAAATCCTTTAGAATCCAAGCTCCAATTCCATTTTTTTGGTATTGAATAATCTAATTTGTTTTTTGAGACCTTGAAAACCATTACAGAGGGATGGGGACCTCTTTGCACTTTTACTTCGAATTCAGTCCAAAATCCGACTAAATCTCCCCCATGAGGTACTGCCGTAAGTTTTTCTTTTTTTTCTGAGAATTCATCCCCTAATTCATCTTTTTCTGTATCTTTAATATTGCCCCCATCTTCATCATTCTCATCTTCTTCATCATTCTCATTTTCTTCATCATACTCATTGGTCCCATTACCTTTTTCCTTATTCTTGGTTCCTTTTTCCTTGAAGATGGGTTTTTTGATGAATTCATCTGAAATATTCTCCGAAGCATTAGAATTTTTATTCTTCATGGTAAATGTGTTTAATAATAGTACTGGAATCTTATATTCCCGAACAAAATTCGCCAATGTAGCCATTATAGTAAGGAATTGCCTATTTAATTTATCATTCACCTTTTTTGAGCCCATTTCCAAAATATAGGAATTGGTTATCTCATCCACAATTAACAGACCAACCTTATCCTCTTTAAAAAACTTTTTTAACTTTTTGATCTGAAGAGCCCATGTAAAAATTACTTTAGCTTGAGTATAGAGGGTGTTTTTTCTCCAAAGA
>CAZEPC010000553.1:0-2993 GCA_964513765.1 uncultured archaeon | reverse complement strand
AGAAGCGGTACTTGCAGCAATAGCAGCCTACTTATTTTTGATGAAGTACATCATTTGTCGGGGGAAACCTATCAGCACGCCGTTCGGGGATGTATCGGACCCCACCGATTGGGTTTGACTGCCACCTTAGATGTTTCCGGAGAGCAGAACATTGGAATTATACCCGCGGTCGGACCCATTTTGTATCGATTATCCCCCGAAAGATTATCTAAGCAGGGACACTTGGCCGAATACAGGGAGGAAAAGCGATTTGTATCACTTCGGCCCGATAATTATAAAAGATACAAGAAATACAGGAAAATATACTCCTCCTATGTGAGAAAGTTTAAATTTCGGGGGAAACGAGCATTTCAACAAATGCTTTTTCGGGCGAATAAGGATCCCGATGCCAGAAGAGCGCTTAACGCCTATCAAAAGGCAAAAGACATCGCATTCTGCGCGGAAGAAAAGTTAGAAATGATCGCGGACATCTTAAATGACCATCCGGAGGACCGAATCATTATCTTCTCCGAGAAAATTCATTTGGTGGAGAAGATATCTCGGAGGTTCCTCATTCCCGCCCTTACCAGCAATACCCCCGACAAAGAGCGTGATGAGATAATGCAATATTTCCGGGAGGGCGATTTTCGGATCATTTCTACGGGAAGAGTTCTTGATGAGGGTGTGGATGTGCCGGAAGCAAATGTGGCAATTATTGTTAGTGGAACGGGAGTTCCAAGACAATATATCCAGAGATTAGGGCGAATCCTCAGACCTTTGCCGGGCAAGGAAGCTTTGCTATACGAGCTGGTTTCCTCAAAGACAAGCGAAACGGGAACATCTAGACGAAGAGGGAAATCATAACCATAAACAACAAGATAATCCCATCAAACCCAACATTAACACTTTTACAACATTAAACCTATTACGAACACTTTCCCAAGAATTTTCCAAACAATAAGGAGTTTTCCGAAATGAAGTTCACACTCATCGATCTGAAGAGATTGGATACGAAATACTATGAACCGGTCCCACTTACACCCGATAAAAACATAGAAAGGGCCCTCGAATACATGGAGGATAATATCGGGCAATCATGGGACAAAACGAAGGAAAGTTTCCCCTTTAACATCTTGCACAACCTCCAATATTCTCAAGCACTCAAAAATCTGCTTTTCTCGCGCTTTTACCGGGCAAGCCCTCCCGATATAGCCATCCCCACTAATGAAATCTTTGATTTTGACACGGGAAAAAAGTCCGGAATAAGCCCAAAGAAATTGATTCACGAATCGAACTATGTAGAACAGAGATTGGAATTGTTTCGGCTGGTGAATAAAAGATTCGGCGGGAAAATTGATAGGAAGCAAAGTCCCGAAGTATTAAAGAAATGCTTATGGGATTTTCAGAAAAGATCGGACGATACGCCAACATTACCTCCCGAATATCACAATAACCTTCTACAATATCTATTCCGAGATCATCAAGACTTGCTCGTGGTAAGCTCACAAGCCAGTGGGGAAAAAGGAAAATCGGAACACCCATTGAAGATTGAGGAGATTTGCGGGGTATTCAATGCCCATATCCTTAAGAGATTGATAAAAGAAGCAAAAGAAATGCAATTTTTTATTCGGGGAAATATCACGGGCAGGCTCTACCGAAAAGTGCAATACGGGATCTCCCGATCGGGCTTTTTTGCTAACTTTATCCAGTATACCACGAAAGGAAAAAAAACCGAACCTTGCCTGTTAATAGATATCTTTCAACCCCAAAGCACCGTTATCCATCCGATAAAAACGAAGCGGAGGTTTAAGGGTCTGTTTTATTTTATTTGGAACCTCTTTTCCGGTAAAATGGAGAAAATGCCCGAATTAATCGTTCCATACCGGGGTAATGACGTGAGAGTGACCACCCGATCCATTCTTTCTAATGGGAAAGACAATAAGCAGAAAGAAAAGTACAAACATAAAGATAAGAAAAAGGAAAATGAGAAAAATAAGGAGAGAATTGAAAGAGCCAATATATCGGATGTAAAAAATGAAAACAAGACCCATCACACTATACACCGCCCCCAAGAATTTGGTTTGAGCTTCGACTCGGACATCGAGAGAATTATCTTCCGAAAGCTGCAAAAAACCAACATCTTGGGACAGATCAAGAGAGATTCAGAGATAATTACGGTAGATCACAGAAAAGACAAGAAACGGTTAAAAAAGACCGGAGACACATATAAAAGTACGATCATTATCCCCGATCTCCAAATCACATATCGGGAAAATTCGCTCTACCTCGAAATTGCCGGGTTTTGGACGCAGAATTATCAAGAAAAAAAGATGGAAAAGCTCCAGGCACTCTCAAAAACCTCATTTCCCACCGAAAATTTCGTGCTATTTGTGGATAAAAGGGTCCATCAGGCCCACGAGTTCAAGAGGCTTCCCTATCCCGTGTTTTATTATAATGCAGATCGGCTAAATATCTCCGATCTTAATGAATACATTATCGGATGGCAAAAAAAGCGTGCAAAGGAATGGAAACAGCGGATCACTCCCATCCTTTACGGGAAAATTAAAAGAAAACTAAAAAAGGATGATGTAATCACCCCAACAGTGGTAAAAAGGATGATGGGTGCCAAAACGGTAGAGGAAGCCGATCAGACGTTGCAGAACATATGGAAAACACAAGATCTTAATGAGATTGCCTTGTTATTGCACGATACCACAATCCTTTCTCGGAAAAGGCTGACCCAATACCTAGGACACATTGATGAAGTTTTTCAAGAAGCTGGAGCAGATGAAATGGAAAAAAAGCAATTAACAGCACGGATTCAAGAAGATATTCCGAAACAATGGCTGAGTGAGATTTTAGAAGTTGGCGGATATCAAATTAAATACAAGAATTTAACCACCCAAATCGTACTAAGAGTTAAAGAACAAAAATAATCATAGCACGGCAATACAACCCAACATATACATTTAGAACATTTCTGTAGATAGGATTAAGGTAGACTGCATCTATCG
>CAZEPC010000552.1:0-3000 GCA_964513765.1 uncultured archaeon | reverse complement strand
AAAATTTAATTGGTCCGCCACATTTACAATTGATTATAACTATTGGGAAAATCAAGTGGATATGGTTTTTACACCCGAAGGGAATTTCATTGAATTAAATAAAACCATTGTTACCCCGAAACCTATTGATTATAATCAAGTAAACTATGATCCGAGTGATCCACCGACGAATCCCGATACATATTTTGCTTATAATAAGGAAAAATGGTTAAGTCCTTGGAATAATTTCTTTAATATCTCCTTAATCCTTCCAAAATATGAAGTTAATGGTGAACCTTATTGGGATCTAGATTTTGGATTTAGAAATCGTCATCCTGATCCAAGTGAAAGATTGTTGTCTACCACGGAAATAATTAATGATTGGAAAAATAACAAACTTGATACAATCTATATGAAGGAAAATTGTTCCGCCTCGGAAAGCATGGGTAATGAGTCAGTAATTGGTGATGATTTTCAAAGAGTAATTTTGGATTATAAACTTTTTGAGGGTTATACACAGTATGAATCTGGAGTTGGGGATATGGGCAGTGATACTAACGGATTGGACTTTCTCAAATTAGGATTTCAATTTTCTGCCCCTAATGATGCGGGAGAGATTATTCTTGATAATGTTGATGATTTTAGCTCCCCACAAGATTCTTTTGTATATGCCCAAACAGGAAAAGATGATGTTCATACTCTTTTAACAAAAAATCCTGTTTCTGTTTCGGACTCTGATGTCGAAGGGTATTTTGAATGGTATTCTAATGTTGGCGATGAAAGAAAAGGGTTTGAAACACAAACAAATCTTAAGGCCTCTGATCCAAATCTTAACACGAGTACTGAATCTGGTGTTGATCCATTTGAGATTATCAGTACCTATAATTTTGGATCTGGATGGCGTGCTTTATCTTATTTTAGTGCAAGTGATTCAAATGGGGTTGATAGGGATGGATCCGAGGACTTTTTCTTTAATGGTATATTTAGAGGTGGATTAAAATATACGAATTTTTCGGTTGTATCCCAATCTAGTTTGGGATCCCTTTCTATATCAAATACTACAGAGGGTTATATTGGTGAAAATAATTCCTATAATAATCCGACCTGGTTGTTTAATTCCTCCAACTTTAATTTAGATGCGGTTGATGATGCCACAAATATGATGAAACTAAGGGTTCGATGGCTTGATGAAGCAAGCCAACCTATAACCGATGGGGATTTGCTACTCTATATAAACCAATTCGTGGATTCATCCTCTGGGGGTGTGATAAATGAAGATTATGAAACTGATTTCAGCCCAGAAAATACAGAAAAGATCCCATTAATGCAAGAAGAAGGTGATGGGTGGTATTATATGTGGTTGGACCCCGAAAATTTGGAAGATGATCCCACTACGGGGAATGTCTCAAGAGGGTACCACGAATTTAATATTACTGCCTTCAAAGAAGGTTATCAAGAGGTTAAATATCAAGGGAATTTTTCGGTATTAATTGGAACAGAAATAAATCCAATTTATCCCTCTCCCTCTACTTATATGGATGGACATCCCTCCGTAACTCCGTACGATGAGAGTAATATGATGACTAATACCGAATATCCATTAAAAATTAGTTTTCAAATGGATCAAGAGGGAATAGCAAATATAAATAATCAGCCCTCTACATATTATGCGGGAAATGTGTTTGTGACTTACAATCTTACTGCGGTTCATGGTTATAAAGAAGAATATGGTGGTAGTGGTGATGTAAATGATCTATCTGCTTACGTTAATGAAGATTATTTTGAAACACAAACAAACTACAAGTCTGATCCCTATAACCAGAGCGATGAAAGATATAATTGGCCAAATAAGGGATATATGCAAACCGATGAGAATGATGATTCATTTACCGTTGATTTAGTGTGGCCTTTATTTGGAGATTCCGAATATAATGAAGGGGACACTGTTCCCGAATATGCAGACCAAGTGAACTCCGAAAAAGTTCTAGAATACCATGTTACCGCATATGTGCGGGTAAATCGTACCGATGATCGACAGTTTAAGCAAGAATCATTATTTCAGCCCAACGATCTTGAAAAAGCATATTCGGTTCCTCTGTATGTCCATCTCAATAGCATTAATAAAGGAAACTTCACCAAAACAGTTCCGACTAATATGGAATCTTCAGTCGATGGAGAGCCTTATGCAATGGGAGAATATTTGAATGATTCCTCTAATGTAATGGTTTATGATGAACAAATATACACACCAAATTTTGAGATAAAGAATTATCAAAATAACCATTCTTATCAATCTCCAGTTGAAAATGGGTTCAGAATTCGAACCATCTACAATTGTAGCAAAATTGGCGATGAAGAGACCACCACTATGTATCCTGGGTTCCAAGAAGATGGTACTACGGGCGATCAAGTTTTTAAGCCGTGGGGCCCATTAAATCATTCGGCTGAAATGTATGGGTATAAAATGCCCTTTTCGGGAAATACATCGGTTAAATTAACTTTAAAGAAATGGGGATCCAATGGGGGAGATGTGGTATATAATCTCACTCATGATAGTTCCGTGTTATGGTCTACCATGATGAGAAACGATACCGAAACCTTCAAAGCATATGGTGAAACGTATGTATCTCCATGGATTAATTTCTCTGATACAAATACGGGGACATATACTGCCTATTTAAGTGCTTCAAAACCTGGTTTTGTAGAATATATCCAAATCATTGAAATCAGCATCTTGGATGCACCTACCGTTGTTTTGAATGGCTCTGCCGATCTTAATGGAAATCCAACGATTCCCGAGAATGTATATAATAATACTGATGGTCATTCGGTTGATATATCAGCACCTCGAGAAAAAGCTGTGAGTTTTATGCTTAATTACTCAGACATCACCAATTTCGATTATGACGGTACCATTGAATCAATCGAAGGTGCGGATATTGACTGTACAGGCGAAGATAAATTAATTGGTACTTGGTCCGATAGTGAGGGCATAACTTGGGATTATGAAGATAAAAATGA
>CAZEPC010000551.1:0-3006 GCA_964513765.1 uncultured archaeon | reverse complement strand
CTATGAGGATTTTTTTATTAGAACTTCTAATGAATAAGCCTCTATTTGATTGGAATTGTTGTTCCCCAATATTCTTACTATTTCTCATGAATTAATACCTCCTTATCTGCTTTTGCTAACGGATCCATAATAAAAAAGAAAAATCCCAACTATAGATAGGACATCAGCCAAAATAACATTCATATTCGCCCTTAATAACCCCATGAATAAGATAAAAATTAATCCTATAATAACAAAAATCGCCTTCAACCTCACATATCCCGAGCATTCCTTGGCGACCTTAAAATACACGGAAAAGAAGCCGAAGAATGTGATAATTATGGATATTATCCACCATATAAATAAGTAATCGAAAATGGGGGCTAAATATCCCAAGGGCAATGATGCAGATGCTAAGAGCACATTTATGGTAAAATAAGGGATTCTTTCCGCTTTTTCGAGGGAAATAGTGTTTTCATCTTTACTTGGTTCTTCTATTTTTGTGGTTTCTTCATTTGTGTCTTCCTTTTTTGTGTTCAATAATTTCGATATTCCCGTTTTTTCCTTGAATTTTTTAATGAATGGAAAAAAATATCGCTCATGAGGATAAAATAAAAGCGCGAAGCATATCCCGATCAGAATAAAATAAAGCATTTGAATTACTTCATATCCGAAACTCAAACCTGTTTCACCCCCTATAACCGTGTTAGGGAATAGATCGATATTTCTTTCTTGGTTCACCCATCTTTCAATGTCCCACATTAAATAGTTGAAGAACACAAAGAAAAGAGCAAGTCCGTAATACTTGGCAATTCGTGCTTGATTTGGTTCATTTATTTCCTTAAATTGCCTTGCCCTCACTAAGAGAAAAACGGATAAGACCCCTATTATCATTGTAAGGATTGTTTCGGTTGATTCATGGAAAATTTCAAGCGTCTTTGGGGAATATTCGAATCTAAATGTATATTCCTTGCTCGTGCTACTTTGGCGATTATCTATAAGAATAGTGAATTCTACATAGATTTCATTTGAATTTTCATCTTGTTTTATGGGGATTTCATATTCATCCGATATGTACTCAATTGTCCAATCTTCTTCAATACTTCTCTTATTTTCCAATCGTTCCGTGAGGTTGGCGTAAATATTAAAGTCCTCTCCCCGCAAATATTTTCCCAATTCTTTCTCGTTGAGTATGTAGGTTGGTACGGTTTCATTTATTTCCAAGATAAATGGTTTAGGGCTTTCTTCTTCCCCTTCATTTTTTACGGGATTCCAAAATATCCTTATCTTTTCAAATTGATAGTCGTTCGCCCCTAAGATCTCATTTTTATGATTGACAATTGCTTGGGCAGAGTTAATGGTTTGAATGATAGATAAAATGAAGATAAGCAGAACCAAATATTTTCTCAATTTATTCTTCTCGAAGGATTGAGATATTGATGCTAGGTCATGTCCTGTTGGATCTTTTTTTATCATAATAATATCATCCTTTTATCGGTAAAAGAATAGTCCTTAAGAAATATGTAATATTTCAATAAATCTTAATAAATTTGATATTTGCTCAAGGAATTTAGATTGATGAAAAATAAAAAATGTAAATTACATTCATTTTCATACATACATATCAATTAGCCCAGCCGTGAACATTCTTGGTGAATCTTGGTTATTACCTTTCGGAATTCCGACCACCATTCCTCACCTCTCTGGCTTGTGAGCATACTATCTGTTCGTCGGCTATCCATGCACAAGATTTCTTCTTTTTTTGACTTGACTTTATCTTCCCAAATTTTACTAAAGATTTGAGATTTTTTTACTTTCGCGGCACTTTCTGATTTCTCCCAATCCCAATCTGGATGTTCTTTTTGTATTTTTTTCATGATTTGGGTTTTTTTATAATCCTCTGCTTCGGCTAGTTCATTACAACTTACTGTAATTGTAAAAGAATTGCTTTTTCCGTATTTACAATCTTTTTGCATCCCACATGGGGAGCAATAATCTTGAAATGTAATTTCAAAATCTGAAAGGCCTGTTATATTAAAACTTACTCTTGTCATTGGTTTTTCTTCCTCCTACTTCATTTACCCTGCTACTTATCAACAAACTAATCCTTGAATGGACAATTACCTTTTTTATACTCATCTATAAAATGTACATAAAAAATAGAAATAACTGCCCATAGGGATAAATGAGTGTGATTTTCCTTATGTTATTTCTTGTTAATATTATTTATCTTGGTTCTGCTATAAATAATTTCGGCAGAAAAGAAATGATGGCGAAAAAATGTATTTTTTTGTATTTTTTATTGAAATATAAGATTAAACTCTACCAAGCGCAATATCTAAAATCATTTTTGCGGCATTATCATTAAATTTTTTATAGTTTTCCTTGTTAATTGCACAAGTTTGGAAGAATCCTTTTACTTTTATTCGCCTCTTTGTGAAATATTTTTTTATTTCTTCTTTAATTTCTTCTAATCGCTCTTCATCATCCTCAAAAAGGTCATATTTATTCAAACATACATATATTTCCTTTGGCATATATCTAATCAGGTCATACAGTTTGAATTGGGTTTTTAATCCTTGGCTAAGGGAGAATAAACCAACCACTTGCCGTGCAATTCGAGAAATGGTAATAATTCCCATTCTAATGACGGCTCGATCCTTATCTCCTCCCGGGGCAAATAGAGTGTGTGACTCTCCGGTTTCCTCGTTTGTAAAAACTACTTTATTGGGTGTAATTGTCTTTGTATATTGTTCCTCATCTTCGGGAAGTTTTAGATCCGATTCACCTTTAAAATCCTTCTTTTGGATATTACATTTTACTCCACCCTCAATATCTTCAATTTTGTTCTTTTCTACATAATCTACGAAAATCTTCAATACCGAGGTTTTTCCTACGTTCATTGCGCCCATTAGTCCTAAAATTGCCATGCTTTTACACCTTTGATGTATTTTGTTTGTATTGCGTAAAATCTTTCGAGTTTTACTATATATTATATTTATTAATTGACTTCCTTAAAATTTAATC
>CAZEPC010000550.1:0-3015 GCA_964513765.1 uncultured archaeon | reverse complement strand
GTATAGTCTATTTTCATAATCTTTCAGATGGAGAGATTAAAGATTATTTATCTAAGACTGATGAATATAGGGGTAGGGCTGGGGCCTATTCATTAGGGGAAAGGGCGAGCCTCTTTATTGAAAGGATAGAAGGCTCTCCCACAAATGTTCTAGGTTTGCCGATGGCTAAACTTAGGAAAAGTATTAAGGACTTTGATATAAATCTTCTTTCATATGAATGAACCGAAAGTGCAAAATTACAAATCAAACGGCATTTTTCCGATACATCCCACAACACATCTAATTGCTCATTCGTGGGATATATCCGAATTTTTTGGGTTAATTGCACGTTCTATTCACTTACTATATACTGATTGTATTTTATCTATTTAAATGTATGTGCGAAATTCATCCCCACCCTAAAGGGATGGGGACTTCTTTCGCATTTCGTTAAATTTATTAAAATTTGCTATCAATATAACATATGGCAAAATCTGATTATTCTAAAATAGCTAAATTATTAGCAGTAATTGGCTCAGTTTTGGCAATTATAGGGATTGTAATGTCTTTTACTGCCGATGCTCTGGCAATTGTTATGAACATTTTAGGAATTTTATGTTCCATTGTCATATTTATGCAAGTGGGTTTGATAAAGAAAAAAATAAAGTTAAAATTTGTGTGGTGGCAACTCCTTATTGTGGTTTGTGTTCAAGCAATACTCATGTCTTATGGTGGTTCATTTGGAGAGCTTGGTATTGCAGGAGTTGTCTTAGAAGCTATTGCATGTATTTTACTTATTATAAAACAATTATAAGATTCATGGCTTAAATTTTTTGAATTGAAAAAATTAAAAATTCTTTTTTTCTTATTCATTGAGCAAACTGGCTGAATACTTATCAAGGAAAACCTCAACACTATCATGCTTCTTTAAAATTGAGGATGGATATTCCGGAGTAATTTCTTTATCTTCCGACAAACAATTCTTCACTGCATCAGCCTTTCTTTTATCCGGAACGGTACAAATAATATTTTTTGCTTTCAAAATTTGCTTAACCGACATAGAAATAGCTTGAGTCGGAACATGTTCAATACTCTCAAACCATCCTTCCCCCACTTGCTGTTTTCTACATTTTTTATCTAAATCCACAATGAGGTAGGGTTTTTCTGTATCGAAGTCGGCAGGCGGATCATTAAAGGCAATATGCCCATTTTCCCCGATCCCAACAAAGGCCACGTCAACTTTTTCTTGATTGATTATCCTTCCTACTCGCTCAGACTCCGCATCTGGATCCTCCGCATCTCCTTGAATTAAATGTACTTCACCAGGCTTCACTTTTTCGATAAGTCTCTTCTTAAGATATTTTCTAAAGCTTGCCTTATGATCCTCTGAAAGCCCCACATACTCGTCCAGATGGAACATTTCAGTTTTTTCCCAGTCAATCTCATCTTTTGAAGTTAAAGCATCTAAAAATTCAAATTGGGATGCGCCAGTAGCAGCAATAAAACGAGCTTTTCCCTTTTCTTTGATTGCTTGTTTCAAGAATTCTGCTGCTTTTTCTGCTGCTGCTTGACCCATTTCCTTCTTTGTTTCATAAACATGGATATTCATAAATGGTATAAAAGGACTCGGGATTAAAACTTTCTCTGGATTGAAAAACAATCACAATATCGAGGGGTTTCTCCTTTCTTGTTTTTTTTAGATTAGTTTCTAATGGCGGATCAGATGAGAATTTATGAAATCCTCGACTCTTTGTTTTCCCCGGTAGATTCCATAATGGCCCTCGCAGAGGATATCTGCCTCTAAACTAAGCAACATCTTCATAGATTTCTTCCAGTCCTTGATATTGGATTTAAATGTCTCCATAAAAGGACCATGAATATCTTGTCCGAACAAGATTTTTTTGGCTTTTTTTTCCTTTTCTGGACTGGTTTTCCACATTAGTGAAATGGACCCGGGTGTGTGTCCTGGAGTATGGAAGAATTTGATGGAATCTAATCCAAAGTCGATGTTACCTTGACTATCTTTAAGTTTCTTATCCACTTTTACAGGAATGAAATTGGATCCATACCAATCTGCGGCAGTCATTTTTTGTGTTCCTTTTTTCCCCTCTATCACGATTGCATCCTTTTTATGCGCGAAAATCTTTAAGTTATGGTTTATATTTCTGAACTCATGGGCTGCGCCAATATGATCGTAATGAAAATGGGTTAAGATTAAATTTGTTATTGTTCTTTCTTTTAATGGGGTTCCCTCGATATTACTGAGGATTTTTTGGCTATTTTCAGTACCGGCATCAATAAGACATATTTCGTTCTTGTTTATCCCGATTGCATAGACACAACAATCCCCGGTCCCTGAAATCTGATCTGAACCAACTAAATATATTTTGTCTGCGACTTTTATTGGTTTTCCCATTTTTCCTCATTCCAAAATTGTGTGTATTTCTTTATTATTATTTGCACTTTTTTCTGAAAAAATTTTTTTGCAATAAATAATTCTACTAATTATTGATTTTATTTTAAGGGGAGCTAGTCTAGCTTGGTATGATACCACGTTCGGGACGTGGTGGTCTGGCGTTCGAATCGCCAGTTCCCCACTTTTCTTCCATTTAATTCTCTTATTTATTATAATATCATTCTAATCTATGTTATTCTTCAAGTTGATCGTAATATTGCCTCAACCAATAAAAAGCGGCAATAATATATGTATTAGTTATTTTTCCGTTTCTAATGAGTGAATCTACTTGTTCTAGAGGATAAAATTCATGTTCAATCATTTCATCTGGATCGAAATTTATTTTTCCTGTAGCTGAGATATTCTTGGCTAAAAAAGTGTAGCATTTATTGTTCATAATTGCGGGATTAGCATCGACCATTCCAATTTGTTTCCAATCTTCCGATTTATATCCCGTTTCCTCTTCAAATTCCCTTTTTGCCGCCTTTAATGGTTTTTCTCCCTTCTCAATGATTCCACCAGGGATCTCCAATTCTATTTTTTTCGTTCCAAATCTAAATTGTCGAATAAGAAGAACCTCT
>CAZEPC010000549.1:1963-3020 GCA_964513765.1 uncultured archaeon | reverse complement strand
TGACCGTAGCCATCTTTTCGGTATTTAATAATTCCTTTCCCTCTTTTCCTTTTTTGTTTTTTTCCCGGTTTTTTTCCTTTTGCCCTTTTTTACCGCACTTTTCGGCCCCCGTTTCGACTTCCCTTTCCCTATTTAAATGACCCCTTAACCGAGAATAGTGAGTAGGAAAGAAAATGCAGAAATATACACATAAATTACAAAAAAGATTCACGGGGTTCGAGGCATATTGCAGGCGTCTCCCGATGATTCTCGGCTCTATCATCCCCCCGTTGTACATATGTATTGAGCCGAACGACTATGGGCCGAACGATTATGAGGGGGAGGAACATATGGCCGCCGACCCCCTCGAAGAATCGCGGAGGGAGCTAGATGATCTCGAGATCTATGAAACCACGCAATGGGAAGAGTACGGATTCGATCCGTGGTTCGATCCCGAGCCCGGTGACGGATACGGAGAACATCCCCGCCTTGAATCGGGGAGAAGGTGGGATCACCGCCTTCTAAGGGAAATTTCGCCCGAATATGTCCCGGTACCGCCTGAACCCCGGGATCCCGATTGCACAGGTTCGAAGGATTCGGACGGGGAAGAGTCCGATCGGCAATTTATGGGGATGGACATGGAGGATTTTTTGCGCAAGATTACCTGCAATCCGACCGCCCCCCGCGGAGAGAAGTCGAAAGGATTCGCCCTTGAGGCTCATTCCGCCGAGGATCTGTTAGAATTACGGAAGGTTATTTTCTACTGTTTAGAACACGGGCGCGACCTCAGCTTTACCATTACCGTGGAGGATGAAGGGCGCTACCTTACTTTGCCCTTTTTGGAGATCTATAAAGGAAGAATCATCACGGTGATTGCCGGTTATTCGGAGAATTTTCGCCTCTTTTATCCCGCCGGGATAGAACCTTACCTTGCGGATGCCCCGCCCACCTCCCGATTTTTGCGATCCATGATAGATGAGGAAAGTTTTACTTCCGATCCCGGGGAGGACGCCCTTAGATTTTTGGGAGAACCATCCCCTACCCCCGCCCGGGGAGAGGGAAATACCGGGAAAGAAGG
>CAZEPC010000549.1:0-1863 GCA_964513765.1 uncultured archaeon | reverse complement strand
GGGAAAGAAGGGAAAGAGGGGGAATCAAGAAAGGGAACCGAAATGAAGGGGCTTCACATCACCTTGGCGCCCATCAGCACCGCAAACGAGGCATCGGATTCGCTGTCCGCCAAGCTTTTCGATCCCCTACTCCCGATCTTCACCAACTTCGATTCCTCTTTGGTGAGGGGGATAATAGACGGAAAAGTCTCCCCGGAGGATATTGCAAGATCGTTCCCCCTGGAAACGTTTATTCCCTATATGCAAGAACTGGGGTGCCGAACCAGCAGTAAGGAGTTTGGTATGTTGATCTTGGGTATTTTGGCATTTTTGGAGGATCTGATCGATCGTACCACCAATCCCTCCCATAGGAACCTCTTTCGGAATATCCGCAGACAAATCGGTAAATTGCTGATGGGGGGAACGCTCTAGAGTGGATCCCGCAGAAATGGAAAATGGGGGCGATCGGAATATATACGGGGAAATAGCCGAAGAGTTGGGGAAACGCGATCGTCCCGATCCCCACCGGGCAATTGAGGATCTGATCGCATTCTGTGAATATCTGGGCGGTTCGATCCAAAAATTGGAATCGATGCGGGGGGATCAAACCCACCAACCGGATCCGAATCCGTAGCAAAAAAGTCCGTATTCGTTATTAGAGCTCAGTATCCTTTCTATAAGTCCCAAAAGCAATTAAAGAGATAATGAATATTCAATGAAAGGAATATTTATACCGCGAGTTTTTTTTGGGGTGCCCCGCCGCATTTGGAGCGAGGGAGCTCCGGGGTATTTAAAGCTCCCCTTAACCGAGAATGGTAAGTAGGGATCATCCTTCCTCTCGAGAAAAAATCACAAATGAGGAAAAAAAGGGATAAGAATGAAAAAAGAAAAAAGAAAAATAGAAAGAAAAGAAGGAAATAAGGAAAATCCCTAATCGAATACCCCCTAAGCAATATCTTACGATTGAATGATCCACAGGCAATAGATGATAGTATAATCAAATTAAACATTGGATACGATACTTATGATAGATAAAAACCACAAGCGCACCGCAGATTATTCGCGACCCAACTATATGATTTCGCTGCGCAGACAAACTCCCACAAGCGGAACAAAGGATCAGGAAACCATGCAACCGCTCCCGCCCCTCCCCCTTCATCCCGGCTCGTTCCGGGTGAGGATCAGACGCCCTTCGAATTCGGAGGGTAAGGGCGCAAAGATTACCGAACGGCACATCGATGACTACCTTCACGCCTACGGAGAGGCTGCAACGGGGCTTTCCCCCGAGGTCTTTGAGATATACCCGAAAGGTGTTATGCGGGTGGCCCTTGTACGGATTGTGGATCTCGCCCGCACCGACCCCTACTTCGCGGGACTTGCATTTCGGATCCGCAACAGGTCGGTGGAGTCGGGGAGTATCCCGCCGCTTCGGATAAAAAAGGGGATCACCGAAAGGATGGCCAACGATGAAGCCCTTGAATCCTTAGGAAAAACCCATTTGCATACCGAGGAGACCCGCAAGGAGAATGAGCGTACCCCCGAGGAGAAACAAAAAATTCGGGAGCAAAAAGCCCGGAGCGCAATGGATAAGATTTCGGGACGGGCTCCCGGCAAACCGCCAAAAACCACGAAAATATACGGGGATGAATCCCATGAGGATGAAGGGGTTATAGGCTACGATGCATACCATGATAGCCTCATTCGGGAACTGTACCGCCCCATCCACGCAATGCTTCCCTCTTCGGATTTCCTCACGGAAGCCGCCTATTTCGGATCGTGGGGCTGGAAAGTACTGCGGTCATGGAAGACCATGTGTTCGGGAGGGTCGTGGGACAAAAAACAGATGCTGGGCCATTTGTTGCGGTGCGGGGGGTTGATGTATCC
>CAZEPC010000548.1:0-3028 GCA_964513765.1 uncultured archaeon | reverse complement strand
AAGTATTTTACTTCACTTTGAAGTATTTTACTTCACTTTGAAGTATTTTACTTCATTTTGAAGTAAACATCTAAATACGAGTTTTTCCAATATATTCCTATGGGTTTTCAAACCGTGGATCTCATCCTTCTGTATCTTATCAAAAAATATACCCCTAAAGATGAATTTGATTCTCCTTTGAGCGTTTCCCACCTTTCAAAAATATACAGGGCATTTATCAAGGAAGTGGGCGCCGATAATGACTTCATCAAGGAGCAAATGGGGTTAACCAGAAATGCGGTCGGCATTCGGATATACCGGTGGAAAGACAAGGGGCTTTTGACCATTGATGATGGTGTTATGCTCACAGACGAAGGAAAATCCGTGCTTGCCCGTATATCGGGCATTTTTGGAGATTCTCATTTTGATTCGGTACCGACCCCGCGCCCCCGGAGTGCTCATCTTGGCAAAAATAATTCGTCCACCCATAAAGATTCAAATTCCGATTCTCTAATTAAAAATGAGTGCTATGAAATCCTCGATGAATTCCACATGCCCCTTCCTGAGAACTCGAAAAAAGCCCTCTCGGAAAAGATCCACCGAATGTTCCAAGATTTTGCCCAAAAAGGAACCACAAACCCCGATAAAATTCATAAGAGGATCTTGGATATGCTGATCGGGGCGTATCACGGGAGAATGGAAAATATCCGTACCCGGGAACAGAAAGAGGAACTTCACAAATTGGAGCAAGAACTTTTCGAATATTTTTCTTCCCTATGACCTCTCGGGACCGGTTTTTTTGGTAATTTTCTTTCTCAGGCTTTAGAAGGGAGAGGTGAGCAAGAAATCGTCCTTGAAGACCGCCTCGGCGTACTTTTTCATCCCGTGGTCGGCCAATGAAAGGGGAAAGGTTCTGCGCCCGCCCACCTTAATCTTCGTGCCGGCGTGCCGATAGCCGAACGGAAGGGGTATTGGGAGGACGGGAACCGGATCATTACCGTGCACCACCCGAAAGAGGCGGTTCGCAGGAATGACCCGGGTAATCCCGTCCACAAACCCGCGATTACCCACCCGGGGGGCACCGAAGGTCACGCCGCACACCGGAAAAGAGATTCCGCGCGAACGGGGGAGGATACTCTGCATGTAACTCGCCCCCAGCAAGGCCAATGCACCGCCCAAAGAATGCCCCGTCACGATCACCTTGATCGGTTCTCCCGCGGTTCCATCGGATGCACACCGCACCGCCCGCCCGGCAAGCCCTTGGAGAAGGGAATGCATGGAGGAAAGTCCGATCATCTCCTCCCGAAAAACGCTCCCGAATCCCCCGTGGATCCTCCCCTTTATCCCCCCGTAGCCGGAGGTAGACCCGCTCCCGTACGTGCGGAGGGCGGTCTGAAAGTTCGTCCTCCAATCCAAAAAAGATTTCACGGGGCGCAAGATGGAGGTGTCCGATCCGCGGAATGCCAGCACCAAGAATTGAAAGGGAAGGCACCGCCCCTTTACCCGAAACGGGCCGGCCATGACCCCTTGGATGACTTTCCCGGAATCAAAGGCGATCACGGGCGGGGTGGGATTTCGGGAAGCGAACACAATGGCGGGAGGGATAGAATCCATAATCCGTGCTTCGCCCCTTCGGTAGGCCACCTGGGACCATAGGGCCGCAATCCGTATGATTTCCCGTATTTTGTGAAGCTTTGGAAATTTCATCACTTGAATTAAATGATTCAAACTATGAGGGGTCAAAATTTTCGCCGAATTGTGGTGAGGTTGCATTATACTCAAACCTTTGATGATTCATAAAAAAAAATCTCGGTCATATATTTCCTGGGCGAAGCATAAGGTTTCCGGGACCTTTCGCACCCAAAATGACTACCGTAACCAGCAAAAAAGCAAGTAATAGCGAATAAAAAGGCCGAGATGTTTTTTTCCTGAATAAGAAAAATAAAATACCTGCAATACATCCCAGAAGAAGAACTAAGAACCCGTTTATGTAATAAAATAGGTTTATCCCGATGTGGTACATAAAGCTCACTCCCAGGGTGGCCAAACCGTGATACAATACAATGCGGGCATCTGAACCCTTTTCTACCCCCTCTCTTTGCATGAAGAAAAAAGACAAGAAAGAGGCGGCCGGAATGAGGAAGCAATACACTTGATACGCCAGCGGGGAAGAGGGAAATATGAACTTTATGCCCACCAGCACGAGGCCAAGAAAGATGGCTAACCCGCCCACAAGCCCGAATATTCCCCCTATAAACCGGGCCGAAAGAGAGAAATTCCAAGCGCCCGAAAAGAGGCTTACTTTCACATCCTCTCTCAAAGAATTGGTACCTTCTTTTCCGTTAGGTCGACTGTCGGATAAATGTTTAATTTGAGCCGTGGGCTCTGTATCGCCTTTCCGTTGATTAGATAACTTCTGTTTCCATTTTTTTTCCATAATTGATCGCCTTCTTTTCTAATAACAACATAAATTTCCATCTTAAATACATTTTTGTTTTAAAAAAAAATTATTTCTTTGGTGATTGGGGTTATTTTTCCCAAAATTTTAGAAGGAAATATACATCCAATATTAACTTAAAGATTCTCCATTTATGCAACATTTTAGCTGGCCATTGCAGCGAATTACCTTGAAAAATGTCGTGGACTAACTTTCCTCCAATCATAAAGTTATCAATGAAATTGAGTTGGTTTTGATTTTCGTGCGAATAATAATGGAACACATCATCCCAATATTCACCGTAAAATTCGGGCATTTTGGACTTAATGGAAGAATATAAATCTAAATCCTTTCCGAACCATCCTCTTGCATTTGCCCTTATCCATTCATTTATTTTCGGTGCCCATTGATGAGGCATCTGTATCCATTTAAATAAAGAGAGTCCCGAAATATCATCGGGATTAAAATTGAAGGAATCCCCAAACATCCTACTATTCTTTTCATCGGAGGGGGTCCATGTTTTAAGCTTTCGATTCTTATCAAAATAGGACAAAGGGGAAACCCACGCTTTATTGGAAATCCCATCGCGGTACAGATAATACAGGAAGTCGG
>CAZEPC010000547.1:0-3046 GCA_964513765.1 uncultured archaeon | reverse complement strand
GAGAATACCATTCAGTGTAGTTTCGTGCTTAATGGTGGTCGGGTCATTTTTCACGAAATCCCAGGTTACTTTATCATTTCTGTTTAGATACAAAGCAAAAGCCATCATATTTTTAGAGCTCATTGCCATCAATGGAAAAATCTCCGAGAGAGGTTCCTTTTCAATATCATTTGGATGGGTCATAATCAGAGAGGGGCTGGCAAGTGCCTTGTATATCGCCTGAAAATCGTTTTTATTGATGAGCTGAAGTTGCCAGGATTCGAAAGGATTTTTATGGGCTCTAATTCTTCCCTTAATGTCATCGTTTAAGTCCTGGGAACAACACGTCATTTTATACAGAGACCTGATAATGTCTTCATCAACATAAATTGGCCGTGGAAATGCTCTTTTTTTATTTTCTTCATGAAATTTAATATATAATAAGGGGGCATAAGTATTTTCTTCAGTAGCAATTAGCACAGAACCGCCTTTCTCCCAAGTCTTTTCTGCTTCCTTATAGAGATCATTGATTTGCTTTTCAAGGGAAGGAATTTTTTTTTTGGCTCGCGCACCATCAACCAGCCCAAAATCAATATGGGGAGGTAATCGTTCTATTGTTTCTTGAAAAGAAATTATGGGAGAGATTTCATCCATACAATAATCACTAGAATAGAGAAAAGTCCAGCTATCATTCGTATGTGACATTGAGTCACCCTGCCTTAATTTGGATAAACCGTATATTTTAAACAGAACAGAAAGACAGCCAGGGATATGTCCGGAGGAATAAAATTGGATTTTCATATTTCTCGCAATTTGGATGGAACTGTCATGTTCAACTATAAACAGCTTCTTTTTGAATTTGTACTTGAGATTCTGGTTATCCTTGAGAATTTCTGTGAGGATATTCATTGCGGTAACTTTAGAACAAATAAATGCGTCTATATTATTATAGATTTGAGTATTTTTCGTTAACCAAATAATGCCAAAAGCATGGTCCTTGTGATTATGGGTAATTATAACCCATTTTGGACATGTAACTTGATTCTCTAAATGGTCCCTAATTACTTCTTTTCCGCGATAATTCATATAATCTAGAAAGGAGAAGCCACAATCTAACAACACAGATTTTTTTCGGATCATTACCTCAAAAGAATGCATACTCCCCCACCTTCCTTTATATTCTAGCAACGATTTAATTGATACATCGTTGGGCACAATAAGAGGCACCGAATCACTTGTAAACCCTTCATCGGATGAGTTATTTATTGATTTTTTAATATATGTTTTGAAAAGAGAGGGAGGCGAGTTAATTTGCCCGTGTTCATCCTTGTGTATTGCATCTAACTCAGAGGAAATATTATCCAACTGTGGATCCTCAAAGTAACACACCCCGGTAATATAATAATACCAACCCGACCGAATAGAAGCGCGTAAGGTTTTTTCCTTTAAGAGAGTAGAATCTCCTTCAACCCGCAGGATTAGAATCTTATCTTCAGGCTGTTGATAGATTTTTTTAATTTTTTGAATTATTTCATTAGAACATAGCATTAAAAGATCTAAAAGTCCTTCCCGCGGGCCTTTTTCCACATCAATATTCAGGCCATCTAAGATTTCCATTATTCCTTTATACTGTTTAGGAATATATTTCATTTTATCATTATTTTCAATAACGAATTCAAAGTTTTGGTGTTCCACAACTATTTGCTCATTATTTAAGAATTTTTCAAATACCATCTTATTTCTCCTGTTGAGTGGGAATATTTTGATTTTTAAGGTAATCTTTTTGTGGTAAAAATTGAAGTAGGTTAAAGGAATTTTGGAGAGGAAAAAACTTGTTTCACTGGAATCTAAATTCAGGAAATTTGGCAAGATCACACAAACGCCTTATATTCTTCTCATCAAGAGCATATGCGTATTCCATTACCTTAGATTGAAGACCTTTTGTCGATTCACGGTCCATAGGTTCAATTCCGTGGGCTAAAATAGAACTGTTTCTCCTTGTTAATAATTGTTGGACTTTCTTATCTGAACTGAATTTTTCCCCCAATGCATCCCCCAATGCATCCAATAATTCATAATCCCTAAAAAGTCCAATTTTAATCTTTTTATCATATTTATCATTGGCTATATTGGATAACCGTGTCATAAGTTCATCCCCAATATTATGTTCCTTCAAACGGGTTAGATCCACATCGGAGGTATCTATCCCGAAATCTGTCATTAAGCGATGTTGAGCAATTAACTCCATTATTCTATATAATCGGGCTGTCGCATCATCAATCTTTCCTTCCTCAATTCTTCTGTTTACATTATTTAAAAGATCGGAGATATAGAACAAGGTGAGGGGCAGATGTTCTTCATTCTCATCTTTATTGATTCTGGCTATGAATTGCTTGTTTTTATTTACTTGATCCTCTAAGTGGGTAAATTCATGAATGAATTCTCTGGGAAGACCAATGAGTAATTTTTCGGCTTTGGAATGATTGAATTGATCCCAGGCCAAAAAGCCTTGAATAAGGTTTTTCCAACACTCTTTTTCTTCTGCACCAAGCGAAATGATATCATCAATGGTTCGAACCGCATTAATGAACTGATATTCGTTAAAATAGCCTTTTAACCGTTCTAAAAGCATTTGATCGAACACTTTATATAAATTTTGCTCAACAATCCTCTCTGTCCCCTGGATAACAATACCATGATCGCCTCTCGTACCAGATATTAGTGAGAGCTTCTTTTGATATAGAACAGATGCGATAGCCGCACTCATTGTCATTGTCTTAGTGCCGGAAGTATAATCAATGATAATCTCGTGGTTTTGATCGCCATTTGATTGGGATTGTAATGACATATTAGATTGGAAAGATCTTATCTTTTCTCTTATCTTGGAAAAGCAGTGGTTAAATTCATCAATTTGGTCTAAGAGTACAAATTCGTACCTGGAATCTTTCAATTCTTTCCCATTTACTTCCTTATATTGTTTTTTCAAGGAGGTAATAGTCTTTTTGCTTTTCTCGGACCCAAAAAAAACGATTTTCTCGGGATTATAGTGTAAAATGGATTTTAATAT
>CAZEPC010000546.1:0-3065 GCA_964513765.1 uncultured archaeon | reverse complement strand
TCACATAAATGGATTGTCCCACATAAATATCTGCCCGGGGGAATTAAGACTGTCCCTCCTCCGACATCCTCGCATTTATCTATGGCTGCTTGGACGAATTCGGTATCTAATGATTGACCATCTCCCTTGGCACCAAAATCTTTCACATTAAAGATTCCGTCATTTGGATTTTCTTCATTATTCATGATTCTGAATAAAAAAAGCCTCCCAAAAAATCTAATCCTTTATGGGAGATTTTCACAAATTCCAACTTTTTAAATATAGGAGAGGAAATGAGATACAATGCTCGACTATTTGCCACATATTAGTACCATATTCAATCTATCTGTGATTGGTTTATTGCTTTATGGACCCTTTTATTAGGACATTTTAAAAAAGCTACAGATTTAAAAGAGAATAATGGCTTAATGTGGTAAATGGCTTCCCTTTCTTACACATTTCAAGAACCTTTTAACCTTCGGAAAACCTTTGAATGCGGGCAGATCTTCCGTTATGTTCCAGCAAACAATTTTAAAACGGTATATGCCCCAATTAGAAATAGGGTGGTGAAAATTATCCAAAAAAGTCCTAAAAAATTGGAGATCCAATCCAACAGGTTGGAGGGATTAGAAACATTGATGGACTCCTTTTTACGGGTTGATGATAATTACAAAGAGATGTTAGAGGAAATTGCGATTGACACCTTGATGAAAAAGATATCATTCCATTGTAGGGGTTTGCGCCTCCTTAAACAAGATCTCTTTGAATGTATGTTTAGCTTTATCTTGTCCCAGTGTTCTAATATCCCACGAATAAAGAAAAATTTATCCACCTTGGTCCAAGATTACGGGAGGAAAGTAAATTACGAAAATCGCAGGTTTTACCTTTTTCCCACACCCGAAATGTTAAAGGGATGCGATGAGGAAATCTTTCGTGAGATGGGATTTGGGTATCGGGCAAAATATCTTAGCCGAATCATCGATTCTTGTCCCGACTTTTTGGAAAATAAGAAAAGCGGGGAAAAGTTTTGTCTGGATTGCTCTTTAGATACTGAGGAATTAAATAAAAAGCTTAAATCAATTTATGGCGTAGGTCAAAAAGTTTCAGATTGCGTACAATTGTTTGCGGCTGGAGATCTAAGGCTTTTTCCGGTCGATACGTGGATGAAAAAATTCATGAAAAAATACTATTGCACCCAAAAGAAGGTTTCGGAACGAAAAATAAGACATAAGGGCCAAGAATTATTCGGAAAATGGGCTGGATATGCCCAAGAATTCATCTTTTATTATGCCCGCACGGAAGAAGTGTTTGAAAAACCTAAAAAACCCCAAAAGGGTTAAAAAGGCTTACTTGGGAACTGTATCAATGAATATTAACATAACAAGATGTAAAAAGTGGGTAAAATTATCAAAAAATAACAAAAAATCCAAAATCTGAAAGATTTTAAGCCATTAGGATTGAAATTTAATTATGGCATTTAATTGGAAATTATGGGGATATATGAGTCGGCTCATTATCTCGTTAATTGCGTTTCTACTTATGGGCTTTTTTCGGAAGAAATATTCAGAAACCAAAGAAAGCAATACTCCTAATTATTATTATTTCGGAAACTTTCTCTTCTTTTTGGCAAACGGTATTATAATTTTGGTGGTAGGGATTGAAGAGGCCTTTGTGTATTACGGAAAATGGGATATCAATTTGGCCAGCGCGAAATTTGATTGGGTTGCCCGGGATACCTCTCAATTATTATTTTTAGAAAATCTAGGAGAGAATCCAATCTATGTTATAATCATAATTTTCTCTCTGTGCATTTTTGCCGCTCAGATCTATCCTTTGGAGAGATTATTGAAGAGGAAGCTCTTTATCTCGAAACTTCTTGTGGTGGAGGCCCTACTTTGCGGGGCAATTTTCGTTCCTTTCCTCACATATACGTATTATGAGTTCGGAATCCTTTTGATCTCTTTTATCACACTTTTTATGGGTTTTCTGATAAATTTTATTTTAACCGGTAAAATCATCAAGGAAAGTGCGGGGATTGTAAGAAAAAGGGCTATTCTTAATATAACAGGCTTTAGCCTTTACTTGGTTGGCTTGATCTGGAGTATGAGGGTAGGATGGACAAAAGGTCTCGTTGGGTTATTTGGAATGGATGGGAATTTGGATCAAGATGTATTGGTGGGAAATTTTCTCATTTTTCTGGCGATTCTTCTCTATTGGCGCGGATTTTCCGCAAAAGACTAAGTAAGACTAAGTAAAAAATATGGTTTATCGTTTTTTCAATTTTTCTCCCTTTATTTCAACGGCTTTTGAGGATACTGGAATTGATTTTAGATGGATAATCTTAACATTTTTATAGTGCGATTTTGATGAATAATATAGAATAACGAGGTGAATTATATGAAAGAAGGAACATGTAAAGCTTGTGGCGAAAAGTTTTCGGCAGATACTAAGAAGGAACTCAAGCAAATGATGAAAAAACACAAAGAGGAACATCATTCTAAAAAGAAATAGAGTATGAACTGGAAATTTTTTATTAAAATTTGATTTAACTTTTTTTCCGATACATTTTCTAAAAAATTCTTTTTTCTCTTCATATAGTTTATCCTTTTTTTGCCTTTCCTTTGTTTTTCCCATTCTCTTATTTTACTTTTTCTTCAAATTGGGATCATCTTAATACTAAAGGAATTTCCGTATTTCTGTTCAATTTTCTTCAAACTAAGTTTCAAATCAGATTTGTCCAAAGGAATATTGGCAGAAAGCGTTGATATTTTATAATTTTGAATATGTATCTTCTCTTGATTTTTTAATTTCTTCTTCATATATTTCGAAATAATATGTCTAAATACCTCTTCTTCATTTGCAGAAATCACTTGGGGCAAGGCCGATGGATTTTCTCCCAAAAACATCAAATTTATTTTCATTTTTTCATTCCTCCCATCTTCTACATGAAAAAAATATTATCAGATAAAAGAATTGCATTTAAATAGGAGGAATATTCAATAACAAATAAATCTAGCAATATCAGCAATATCTCGTTAGCGGATCTTTTTTAATCGATTAAGAGATATTAGTTTATCATCCTTATG
>CAZEPC010000545.1:1369-3071 GCA_964513765.1 uncultured archaeon | reverse complement strand
TTAATTGTTTCATTATATCAATTGGATGTTAAGCCTCAAATAATTGGTCTTAGTGCCACTATAGGGAATCCTAAAGCCCTTATTTCATGGTTATCCTTCCTGGAAAGGAGATATAGGAATTCAGAATTAGTGTACATATCAAATAACGAAAGACCAATTGAATTGAAATATTCTCTAATTAAAACACCGAATAAACCCCTAAAAATTTTTAAAATTGTGAAAAAATGTATTGAAATGGGATCTCAAATTCTCATTTTCACCAATTCCAGAAGAAAAACAAAAAAATTTGCCGAGAAAATCTTGGCAAGACATGCAAAATCCTTAATGCAATATGTCAAAAGGAGTATGAATACAAATAATTATAAAAAAATAATATCACAAATCAAATCCAATAAAGATATTTCAAAACAGATAAGAGATATATGTTTGAAGGGAATTAGTTTCCACCATGCAGGACTAAAGCAATCTGAAAAAACACTAATCGAATATTTATTTAAAGAAGGATTCATTAAAATAATAGTTACAACCTCCACGTTAAGCGCAGGTGTGAATTTACCCGCTCGATTTGTCATTCTAGAAGATTATTGTGTTTTTAATGTTATAGAAAAAAAAATCCAATCTCCGAATACCCATTCATCAAATGAGAAATTAAAAATAAATGCCAATGGAGTTGAGCAAGGTCGCTCGGAACACGGGTCTTTTACAACTAAAAAAGTATTTCAAAAGGTGCCTATTGATAACAACCTTTTTCATCAAATATGTGGAAGGGCTGGAAGACCTGGTTTAGATGATTTGGGGAGAGCATTCATTCTTGTAGAGGACTGGGATGAACTTCAATGGGTTAAAAGGAAATATTTTGAGGTCGATGGAAAAAATCAATTAATTCCAAAATATCAAGATTTAACATCTAAACTCATTCAAAATCAAAATATTTTGGAGGAAATTGTACTTCTGACCCTATATAAGTTTCACGAAGCACAAAAAGAAGAAATTATTGAGTATATGAAAAATATGTTTTCCTTTTTTGATAATAAGAAAGGTTCTATCCCATTTGAAATTCTTATAAATATGGATTATATGGATTTATTTTCATATCTATTTCTCATGGGTAATCATAGTCCTCTTGAAAAATTCGATAACTTTGGAATATCAGTCAAAATTTTAGATATTAATTTGAATAAAGGCTCTATGAAAATTGAATTATTCATCAAATCTCGAAAAGATTCACGAAACGGTCCTCTTGGTTATAATGTGCATCAAATTACTATTAAAAAAGGAGAGGGTATCTTTTGTTCGTGTAATAAAAATAATGGACAATTTGGGAATCATATTTATAGAAAAGAAAAAAGGCTCCCGATTTCCCATTATTCAAATCATGGGGATAATGATGATTATAATAAAAATCCCTTTTCAGTATGTGAGCATATCCATTTTTTCCTTTATTTCATAGAATTCGGAAATCAAAACCATAAAGTTGAATTTAACGGATTTAAACAAGAGTATAAAGAATTTATAAAGGAATTTCCGATTATTTTGCATGATCTTATGGCTAGAACCCCTGTCTTAAAGAATTTATTAGATTTTGGTTTAGTTTTAGAAAAAAAGAAGGATGTTGAGAATGAATTTGATTCTTCTATGATATATACTTATACGGCTTTGGGAAAACTTTCTGTAAATCATTATTTTTTACCATGCCAGACCT
>CAZEPC010000545.1:0-1359 GCA_964513765.1 uncultured archaeon | reverse complement strand
CAGACCTATAAAATAAAAAAGGTCTTAGAGAAACTAATTCAAAGCCAAAAAATCAGAACCAAACAAGATACATTCAAGATCATTATAAAAATCTTAAAAATTCAAAAAATCAATGTTCCTCCTAATTTTTTTTCAATTTTGATGGATTGGATAAATGGAATTCCCAATGAACAAGTATTAAAACGCGCCAATGCCCAGTCTTCTGATTCAAAAATCATTTATTTCAATGATTTATCGCATTTATTAGAAAGAACCTTACGAATACTGAAATTTATGCAATCTTATTTCAGAGAATTCTATCCTCAATACAACCCATCATATTTTAATGAAATATATCAAATCCTAGATCGAATAAAATCCGACTAAAATATACCTTCTCGCAATATCACTCCTTTTTTACAAATAAAAAATTAATAGCTTGTGTTATTATGATCCATAATTTCAGCTTATGATCCAAATTCTTAAAAAATATAAGTAGATTTTAAATCATAATAGTCAGCGAATAAAGGGAATCATTATGAATAAGATAATTAAACGAAAGATTACAATATTATCAAGAGTATCATTGCTTTTATTTTTATTTTTGGTGCCGTTGATCATTCAATCTGATCTTGACGCTAAGAATACCTCTTCCATAATTGAAAATGAATCAATAGGGAAGAATAACACTTTAGTAAAAAAACCTGATCTTTCAGCAGAAGATGAATTTTCTCCAGTTTTTCAAGGATATGGTAAAAATAGAAGTGTTCATGTGAATTTAAGAAATTCTTCCTCTACAACTGGTACAAATTCTTTTAATATTTCTTCAGCAAACGAAATGGAATACCTTAGTCGGGGTGCTTTTGATTTTAATTTTACCGATATAAATCACACTACAACTTATACCCTAGAGGATAATACTCCTTTAAACCATCCAACATATGAAAAAGAGGATGCTAATACAAGTCTATTTGTCCAAGACGGAACTCTAAATGGTGGAAACAACCAATCTATCCAAGACCTTGAGGACAGTGAGTTTTTAGATCTCGATAGTGAAACTAATGGTGATCTGACCTTGAATTTTACTGCAGATTTTAGCAATCTACCTCTAAGTGGAAGTCAAAGACCCATTCAACATAAAAAAATATTGGGCTTTGAACTTAGTGTAAATATTGAATCCCCAAGTATATTAGATGCAAATTTATTTGGATTTAATTATTTAAAAAACTCTTGGGATGAAATATTGCAAGAAGATCAATCGATATCTCAAGAAAATCAAAGATTAACTTATTCTTATTATTTTGAGAATAAAAATCTTAGATACAGAGATGAAGTTACCAAGAACTCGAGTTTTACACTTGTACTCTCAAATAGTTCCCA
>CAZEPC010000544.1:0-3078 GCA_964513765.1 uncultured archaeon | reverse complement strand
TTCTTGTTCTTTTTGTTATGATCACCTACCCCGATCGCCTCCTCTTTCAGCCTGGCACTATTTAAAATCAGGTGCAATACCCCTTCAGAGATTATCTGATAGTAGGACCGGGTATTACATTCTTTATTTATAGTTTCACCCTAGTAGTGCTTGTGAATGTTTTGCTATCCCTTTTCCCAATTGCCTATCTTTTTTCTTCTATTTATATCATATTCTTATCATCCTTATTACTGGCATTCAAATACAAGAGGGCATATCTTGACCGTTCGGGAGAGGTAGGGCCTAAAGTTTGTTATCATGGAATGATGGTCGTTCTTTTTGAACACCCATTTTATATCTACCCACACCCTTTAAGCTACGTTTTTCCATCCTAGATTACTCATTCTTCCTTGTGTATAGCCATCTTTCGAATTTTGAATATTTTATTTTTTCCCTTCATACTCCCGTTGTTTTACCATTTTTCTTCTTTTATTGCATTTTTACTTCTCCGTTCCGTCGGTTGCCTTTACAATCCAAACTTGATTCGTGCCAATATTGACAGGATTAAAAAAGCGTTCGCATAATTGAAGAAAAGCTCTTCGGATTCCTCCATAACCCCCAGATTTGAGTGGACCGATCTCGAAAAACTTTTTTCGTTGAAATGGAAGATCAAAATGGTTTTGATTTCCCTACATAAAGATGTTAATAACATTTTTTATTTGGTTTGAATCATTCTCTCATTTGTATCACGATTACAAATAACTTACTTTCAGTGAGAAAAACCAATGAATAACATACATCGAATTGAGGTTGGGATTTCTACTCGAGAAGATCTTAAAAAGGCAATCATTCAAGATCTTGGAATAACACAAATTAAAAGAGTTGAGATGATCAACGTTTATACCATTGAAGGAGGTTCTTTAAGTAAAAAAGAACTTAACTTTCTTGGTAAGGAACTGTTTTCCGACCCTATCACAGAAGAATATATGGTTGATGGGGCACTTGCCCCTAGTTTTCAGGGTGCAATTGCAGAGGTTGGATATAAACCCGGAGTAACCGATAACGTTGGGAGAACCGCCGTTGAAGCAATTAAAGATGCAATTAATAAAGAAGTAGATGCGGTTTATTCATCCAAACAATATCTCTTTTTCGGAGTAAATGAAGAAACAGCAGACCAAATAGCCGAGGACTTTATTGCAAATAAATTAATTGAGAGATGGCAGGTAAAAAATGCAATAGATCATGAGGGATTTGAAGCATCCACCCCGAAAGTTAAACTTTCCCAAGAGATTAAAGTAAAAGATATCAATTTAAATGTTTCAGAAGAGGATTTACTTAAGATTAGTGAGGATAATGTCCTTGCCTTAAATTTGGAGGAAATGAAAGCAATACGGGATCATCACAATAAGATAAAAGAAGAACGGAAAAGTTTGGGCCTTCCAGAAAATCCAACCGATGTTGAGTTGGAGTGTTTAGCCCAAACATGGTCCGAACATTGTAAGCATAAAATATTCAACGCGTTTATTGAATACGAGGAAAATGGAAAGCAGGAAGAAATCAATTCCCTATTCAAAACCTACGTAAAAGGGGCTACAGATAAGATCAATTCAGAGTATTTAGTCTCAGTTTTTAAGGATAATGCGGGAGTAATCAAATTTACAGACGATTACACATTCGCGTTTAAAGTTGAGACCCATAATTCGCCCACTGCCTTGGATCCTTACGGCGGAGCATTAACCGGGATCGTTGGTTGCAATAGAGATCCTGCGGGCACCGGCAAGGGATTCAAATTAATTTACAATACGGATATTTTTTGCTTTGAAAGTCCATTTTTCGAGGGGGATATCCCCCCAAGGCTCTTTCATCCGAGAAGGGTATTGAAAGGTGTCCATAAAGGTGTAATTGACGGAGGAAATCAATCCGGAATCCCCACGGTTAATGGGAGTTTAGTGTTCGATCAAAGATATCTCGGAAAGCCCCTAGTTTTTGTAGGGACCGGGGGAATTGCACCATATGAAATAGAAGGGGAAAAAACCCATAAAAAGGGGCCAAAACCAGGAGATCTCGCCATTATGTGCGGAGGAAGAATTGGTGCCGACGGAATTCATGGGGCCACCTTTTCATCAATGGAGATAAATGAGAATTCACCGGCCACAGCAGTGCAAATTGGAGCACCAATTGTCCAAAAAAAGATGTTAGATTTTCTTTTAGAAGCACGGGATAAAGGACTTATTCATTCAATCACAGATAATGGTGCAGGAGGACTTTCCTCAAGTTTTGGCGAAATGGCCGAAGATATTGGGGTAAGACTCGAATTAGATAAAGCCCCTTTAAAATATCCGGGATTACAACCATGGGAAATTTTGGTGAGTGAGGCACAAGAGAGAATGAGTGTTGCCATCGCCCCAGAAGATTTAGATGAATTCATGGAACTTTCCCGAAAATACAGCGTGGAATCTACTGTAGTCGGAGAGTTTAATGAATCCGAGCATTTCCAATTGTATTATGACGGACAATGTGTGGGCAACCTTTCAATGGAATTTTTACACGATGGAGTACCCCAAAAACAAATGAAAGGCGTTTGGAACAGTTCCGACGGCAAAGATCCAGAATTTAAACCTCCCGAAGATTACAATCATTTTCTAAAGAAAATGTTGGGAAGATTGAATATCTGTTCAAAAGAGACGATATTAAGGCAATACGATCACGAAGTTCAAGGAAAAAGTATTACAAAGCCTTTTACAGGAAAAGAGGACGATGGTCCAAGCGATTCAGCGGTAATTCGTCCGCTCTTCGATTCTTGGGCAGGATTAGCCGTTTCTCACGGGATTTGTCCAAGGTATTCTGATATAGATACTTATGCTATGGCAGCTAATGCAATTGATGAAGCGGTCAGAAACGCCGTATGTGCGGGTGCGAATCCCGATTATATGGCGGGCTTAGATAATTTCTGCTGGGCAATGGGATTCTCTAAGGAGGATGAAATTAAATATACGGGAGATTTAGTCCGTGCCAACAAAGCCCTTTACGATATCACCACCACTTACAATATACCTCTTATTTCTGGAAAAGATTCGATGAGAAATGATTACCGAATAG
>CAZEPC010000543.1:0-3088 GCA_964513765.1 uncultured archaeon | reverse complement strand
ATTCTGTGAATGTTTCTTGTGTAATATTCATTGATATTTTATTATTATAATTTACCCCTACTGGTCCAGTGTCATTATAGATAAACATTTCCAGAGTCCCATTGAGATAATCAGCTTTATTGTAAAGAATATCATATTGGAATTGGGGTGGAATAAAATCACCAAAAAATGTGTAATGATTATTTTTCTCATTATTACCCCATTGATCTGTTATTTGAAAATCTACGAAATAAGTACCATTTCCGATTAATTCAAATTTGTGATAGAAATCTTTTCCCACCTCATCAGGGCCACTAAGATCGGTCATTTGACGAATATATACATCCTCACAATATGAAATCTCAATTGTGGGGATTTCAGACAAATATTTACTTCCTGTGATATTCATTTCGAATTCCACAAAATTAGCAGATGTTTTTGGGATGATATTGAAGTCTGTGAATTCATTCTTGGTGTTTTCTCCCACTGTATTTTTAACGAAAAACATTTCCAAACCACCATTAGTTAAAAATACAATATCTTTATCCCCATCTCCATCTAAATCAACTAAATCAAATCCATTTTTTCTTGGCAATATTTGGGATGTATTATGGATAAGGTGAACATTTAAAGTATCATCATTTTCTACATATTGTTGAATTCCCTCAGCTAAGTAAAAATTACTATTATTGTCGGCATAAACAACATCTTCGTACATATCAAAATTTAAATCTGCTGATTTAATTTCTCTTGGATAAGAATAATTATCAGCATACCTATGACTATAGGAAAAAGCATCATTTATTCCATTTTCTGACTTATAAATTTTATTTAATTTAATTTTAGACAACGATCCTAAAAATCCTTGAATTTTGTCCCCTTCTCCTTCTCCTTGATATTGATAACCACCAATAACTATTGTAGGAATGTCAGAATATGGATCTAGTACAGTAGTCATATCTTTTATGGAAAGACTCCAATTGGAGTATATGAGATGGTTTGGGAAATAACCTTCATTTTCTGCCTCATTATCACCCATGGTCGGGATTGAAGAAGTTGTAGGAACAATGAAAACATTTCCTTTTTTTTCTGCAAAGACTAAATCATCGGTTAAGGGATTAAAATAATATCCAGTTCCATCACTTGCAGAAGTCCTCCCCACATCAATTAAGTTACGATTTATATCTGCTTTTTCCAAATTTACTATCTCAGATTTATTATATGTATTCAGAAGAACATTTTTGATATTGGTCGTATAACTATATTTCTCCCAAAAGTTTTCAGCAGTAAATATATCTTCGCATTCTCCATCTGGATGCCCAAAAATAGTAAGATTCCCCTCATCTGTCCATAAAACCACTTCTGAATAACTATTCTTTAAAATATCAGAAAACAAAAAGCCTCCCTCAATAGGTTGATATTCTCCATCAGCCAGTTCAATTTTATTATTAAACAATGCATAATTCCGAAGGTCAAATTTATCAAAAGAGTCGCCCAAAGATGGATCAAATGTATTTTCTAAGGCCCGGATATAGCCATAATCAAGAGCATCTTGCTTTTTGCAATGAATAATTACATCCAGATCACCATCTCTGTCTAGATCATTCATTTCGATTTCTTTAATACCAATATTGGTAGGAACCTCTCTTTCAATAACCCGAAACTCTTCACCTCTATATATGGAATTCCTACCAGGATTAAGATAAACAGAAATATAGTGTTTTTCAACAGTCGATGATTTATCCTTATAAGCAACAATAACATCAGTTTTTCCATCCCGGTTCATATCACCAAATTCACTATCAGTAATAATATGATTTGCCCTCTCTGGAACAATCACAATCTCTTCACCCATTAATTCATCATAAGAATATTCAAAGTTAAGCCCATTGTTTTCAATACCAAATATATGTCCATTTTCATTACCAGTAAAAATATCAAGCCAACCATCTTTATTATAATCATAAAATACCATAGAGTTTGGAGAGTACTGTTGGTAGCCAGAGTTATCCATATTAACTGTAAAACAGTTCAGATTAAATCCATCTTCCCATAAATGGTCCCTATAATTCGTTCCTAAAGATAAATTATAATTCCAAGGATTTTCCAATATAACAATTGAACCATTATTTAGTGCAAAAGCCAAATCCTTATCATTATCCTTATCGAAATCAGCGGCTTTTATTTTATTTACTTTGCTCTCAAATTGATTTTTAGAAGAACTCAATTCGTATGAATCAGAACTTTCCAATATTTTATTAGTGTTATTCCAAAATCTTATAAGTGAATTATCATCAACAGTTATTATATCAGGTATATTATTATTGTCAAGATCTTCAATAAGGATCTTTGAAACAGATTCACCATCAAAAATTGTTTTTTGGACACTCCAATCCAAATAAGGATCAGATGAAGATTCATTTGCTTGAAATACAGCAAGACTTCCATTATTGAATAAAGTAATAATATCTTCAAATCCATCTAAATCCAAATCACAAACTTGAATATCTTTAATAGCTGTACCAAAAGGGGACGTATAAAGCAAATGATCTTCAAAATTAAAAGAGACAATATTGTCTTCGTAGCTTTCCATTTGTAAAAGTAAAATCTTCCCTTGATTAGTTCCCATAATGTAATCATTTCCAATATGGGGAAATATTATTTCCGTTTCCGTAAAGGCAGAAATAGACTCGCTAGAAGGCAAATTGCCCATATCATCATCAGTCTTATTGGTATAAGCCCAACCAGGATCTAGAGGAGATGGTTCTGGAATAGGGAAATAATCTTCATAATCATTACTGGGGTCTGGACTATATTTAAATAGATATGAACTCCCCGTTTTTGAAAAAGACACAAGATGATTTACTTTCTCGGAATGGTGAACCTGGGAGAATTTAGAAAATATGATATTAGGATCATTATTTAATAGAGAAGGATCATAATCAGAAACATTTATTGAACTAATTGGCCACCCATTTATATCAAAAGGGTCATTATTATAACGCTCTCCGCCTCTGATATAATATATATGACCACCTAAATCGCTTACCAATAAATCATCGAATCGCCTATCTGTTAAAAGACCTTCCTTATATAAATCAATAAATTG
>CAZEPC010000542.1:0-3107 GCA_964513765.1 uncultured archaeon | reverse complement strand
ATAAGGAGAAAGAAAGAAAAGGTCATGATATAGTCTGTAAATACACGATACAAAAGGGTTTTTTCTTTATTGGCACTCCATCCCATTTTTTTCCTACATATTTTTGGAGATTTTCTAAAAATAATGCCTAATTTTTCCATACAATAGCTTTAAATATCAAATTAAGCAATTTATATCATAATAAAATGAAGCACAACTTCACGATTTCCATTTCTCAAACTTCTGAAATCGAGAAAGAAAGAATAAAAGAGATACTTGAGAGAATTGGGACGTCCCTTTGCAAAAATACTATATCGGGCGAATATAGATTTGTGAGCTTAGAGAATATACGGGGATCTTCCAATGTAAAAGAAAGAACCATTGAGGTGTCTTTTGACTTGGATGATTATTTGGCCAAAGCCCAATCATACCAAGATTTGTTAGAACAATCGATATCTACAGATAAGAAGAGTGAAACAACGGAAAAACCAAAAAAAGGCAAGGAAAAAATACCAAAAACGATACAAAGGGGTCAGATACAAAATTATGCCCAAATCGTTGTAAAGGGAAAAGAACCCAATAAAAAAGGCCCGTTTTACAATAGATTTAATGAGATATTCCAAAAGCTCAAATTTGGCACATTTGTGGAAACAATTTACAATGGGATCATAGTAATCTTTAAGAGTAAATCGGATTTTCAAAATAGTGTAGAGATCTTAGAACAAGCAAAAGGGATGAGAAAAAAGGAAAAGATACCCCATTAGGTATTGTTTATATTATTGAAATTTGGTTAAAGTTAAAGATAAATGCCCACACCAACATCATATCAAGCCCTTCTTTATTTCAAATTTTGATTTTTGAAATTTTTCGCATTTTCCATATAAAATAATGCATTCTTTTTAGTAGAGTGTCCGCTTTCCTCCGTTAGCTCCTTTTTTATACGGGCAGGGATACCTAAGGCCATCACATTATCTCTAATATCTTTGGTTACAACCGCCCCGGCCCCGATAATACACCCGTTACCAACATTAGCACCTTGAAGAATTTTTGCACCTATTCCGATAGTCGTTGATGAACCCACCGTTCCGGGCCCGTGGAGCATTGCTTGGTGACCAACAATGCAGTGATCCTTGATTTCAAAAACAGTACCTGCTTCGCTGTGCACCACACAATTATCTTGAATTGAAGTATTTTCCCCAACAATCAGTTTGCAAGTATCTCCCCGTAAAACCGCCCCGTACCAGATATTGGCACCTTTTTTAATCTCCACATCGCCGATAATCACAGCCGTTTCGGCAACAAATGCTTCAGGATGGATTTTAGGTTTGATACCTTTTGGATTTTCTAATATCATTATTTTAACTTTGCTTTTACTTTATTATTACTTTTTCCAATGAAGGGCTTTGATCGATTTTTTATCAAAAAAGGAATAATTAGTAATTAAAGACATAAAAGAACTCAGAGGAGTTTAAAATAGTGAACATTACACACGAAAACACCGAAATCGGAAAAGATGAGAATGGAATTTATGCATTAATAAGGTTTGGTCCAAATTGGAAGGATAAGGTCTATTTAGAGGAGATATTTGAGGATTACGTAGAGACGGATAAAACGGCAGATATATCTATAGGCCCCCACCTTAAACATAAAGTGAGAAATGCGCCCCCCGCATTTTATGATCACTTAGATCCCCATGAAAGGAAACGAATCAAAAACAAATTGAATTTGCGGGCCTATTATCCGAATATCAATGATGATATGAACTTGTTTCATTATCTTTCTAAAATCTACAAAAAATACCCTCCGAAGCTGGCATTTAAAGCAGAGAATCCCAAAGAACACCGAGTATGGGCCAAAAAATTGGTAAATAAAGTTAAAGAACTCGCCCATTATAATATGGGAAAAGTCCCCTTAAAAGTCGAAAAAGGGCCATCGACCACCTATAAAAATATAGAAATGACTAAATATTATATCCAAACCGCTGAATTTTTGAAGGTACCGGCAATTTTGGCGAAACCCAAAGACTTAGAAGATTTAGAAGAAAAAAAGCCAGGTATTATTTGTGTGCATGGGCATAATAAGGGTAAAATAAATACCGTGGGTATGGAAAAATCCTCCAGCAATTCCTATTACGGTATAGAGTTAGCCTTGAGAGGTTATGTTACGCTTAGCTTGGATCAGTGGGGATGGGGAGAGAGGAGAATGCAGAACCTTTCCAAAACTGAATCGAATTTCGAGAAGGTTATTACCAAATCATCTCTACTCTTCGGATACACCTCCATTGGGATTCGCTGTTGGGAAGTTTCCCGAGCAATTGATTTCTTGCAAACAAAAGATTTTGTGAATGATAAGTTCGGAGTAATCGGACAGAGTGGCGGGGGAACTACCGCGGCTTTTAGCAGCGTATTTGACAACCGAATAGATGCGTCCGTGATCAGCGGTTATTTCTGCACTTGGTATGATTCGATATTTGCAATGAATCATTGCATCTGTAATTTTATTCCTGGGATATGGCAATACGCAGATCTTCCGGATATCATGGCCACCAGGGCACCCAAACCTACGTTCATCGTGTCAGGTGACTCCGATCCCATATTTCCACAAAAAGGAGTTCAAAATGCCTATGAAAAACTAAAAAAAGCATTTGAATTGTATGGACAAGAGGAAAATTTAGGCATTGATGTAATCAAAGATACAGGCCATGTATTTCGTGGAAAATATGCTTATCCATGGCTGGACGAACATCTTCTAAAATAATGAGGAATCTTGGATAAATTCTTAAGAAATGTTCAAAAAAGTTTTTTATATTTTTATAATTGAAACTGGCCCTCAGCCACCAGAATCACATTTCCGCCCACCCGAATATTATATTCTTCATTTTTTCTCTTAGTCTGTCCATATATAATTGAGGGACGGTTTATCTCATATCCTTGTTCAATTTTAATCTCTAGATCGGGATCTTTATCACCTTCATGACCATTTTTCTCGCGATCGGGGTCACGGATAGACAATGCATCATTTAAATCATAATGAGAAAGGTAATCGTTTTTCAGCAAGTATGCACATAATCCTCCATTACCCGAGCCGGTTGCGGGGTCCTCGGGAATCCCAAAGTAATCCGCGAACAC
>CAZEPC010000541.1:0-3113 GCA_964513765.1 uncultured archaeon | reverse complement strand
GGTCTGCTAACAAACGGTCACATCCTCTTGGGTGTCTCCTTTGCTTTGGTCAAATACCATCGATCCCGTACAATCAGAAGGTAAAAGATCTGGGGTAAATTGAATACGATTAAAGGAAATTCCGAGTGCTTCCGCAAAGGTCTTTGCCATCACTGTTTTTGCCAAACCAGGAACACCCTCCAAGAGGATGTGACCGTTTGTTAGCAGACCAATGAAAAGCATTTGGAGTTCCTCACCCATACCCACAATTACCCGTGAGACCTCACTTAGTACATCTTGAGCGATTTCACGTACGATGGTAATATCAGTTTCTATACTTTCAGACATTTTTTTTCACTGTTTTTTAATAACCAATTAGGTTATCGCTTTCTATTGATTATAATATTTTAATTTCTAATGCTCTATATTAGTCATAATAATCCAAAAACACTGGATTAATACAACCTTTATTTATTTGTGTTAGTTATTGTAGTTATTGTAGTTATTGTAGTTATTGTAGTAATGAAAAAAATATTGCTAAGATTTGAATATATTTCCTCATTTTCATGATATGATTTTATTAATAGATTTGTTTTATGATTTGATTTATTCTATTTATGTTAATTAATTGAAATTCAACGGGAAGAGAGAACATCATTCACCCAACTCATTTGCATAAAAATATCTTCAAAATCTTCCTCGTTATCCACATCTTCCTTGTTTTCCTTGAGAGCGAGCATTGTTTCAAAGAAATTTTCTATCCTTTTATATTGATCTTTGGTAATTGTGTTTCCTCTTTCTGCTTTGATGGCATCCATGATTGCATCAACATCCCTTTGGGCGCTCGCACCAAGGATCCTATTTACCTTTCGTTCCAGCCTCCGATATAGTTGCTTTAAAGCAAGCCTATATTTATTGTTTTTCCGATACCAATTGATTTTTTGGGCAAAGAATGAGGATGTTCTAAATTTAAGCATTGCTCTATTCCTTTCCGCCTCCTCAAGATCTTTCAGCTGGACTTTCTGTTTATCCCCTTCTTTTGGGATCCATTTTGTTAGAGTTCTCAAGGCAAATAAGGGATAGACCAAACCCAATATAGGATTAGTACTCAACCAATTAACATATCCTTGAAGAACCCCAAAACTACCAGCCGAGGATATGTCCCTCCATCCAGCTTCAACCCGTATATGAGCTTCATCAAAAACAATTAAGGTATTTTCAGGGTTCCTTCCGCAACTAAGCCAGCTCATCACATTCATTCCCATTTGAAGGTTATCATATTCATCTATAGAGGTAAGTTCATTATTTAACCATGATGCATCCGTTGCACAAAAAACCCTGGATGAGGGGGTTACTTGTTTTGAGGTGAAGACAGCTTGTGAATATCCTCCAAGAGGAAATCCTAAAGAGAGCATATCGCCAGTTAAGCCAGCTGCTCCATCTTGGTCTTGCAAAATATTTGTAATGGCACTCGGAAATTCATAAACATCTTCGGTTTTATCATATTTTGAATCGTTATTTACATCAATATAACTATAGGAGCCTGAACTGGATCCTATAATGTCCCATCCGAGACTTGAGATGATTTCCCCACCTAAGAATCCCGAGGCATAAGATAAAACCACATTATCAACCCCTTGAGTAATAGGGGATGATGAGGAAAAAGATTCAATCACTGGAAATGCTGGAGTCTTCCAATATGATGCATTATCCATCAATATTCCATCAGGTATGAATGTTAAGGGAGTAGGATTTCCCGTTGGTGCCGATGCAATAAACATTTGGAATAAGAGATTTTCCGCCGTCCCTTGATCCTCACATATAAACATAGAGAAATTCGATTTAAACGCTGTGAGGAAAAACGGAATTTCAGATGCAGGGTTATAAAACACATTAGGACCAGCAGTGACTAGCACAATTTGTTTTTGGGTATCAATAGAATTGATAGCACTTATCGAAGATTGAACACTTCTTACTTCATATCCTGCTGTTTCTAATGAATCTTTGTAATTTGACCACCCGTTCCAATCGGAATTATACACCGAATTATGTTTCGAATTCATCCCGTTATCAATAAGGGGTAACACAATAGGTGCCCATGCAAGGAAGAAAACTACTAAATACAAAGCTGTACTAAATCCAAACTTTGTGGTATCAAGCTCAATACCAGACCCTTGTTGCTCCCGGGAGAATTGACGGATGGTCTGAACAAGAGTAGTAAATAATTTAATCCCAATATAAATTACAAAAATAAATCCAACATAATTGATATAGGGAGTACTATAAGCGTTATTTTCTGTAATCATTTGATATGAGAAATACAAAGGAAATGCAGTACCAATATAACTAACTACGATGGCAACAAAAACCAGAACTCTTTGAGCGCCCTCTACATAAAAAGTTTCATAAGCCTCACCTGTCTTTTTGATCATTCGTAAAATCCCTATAAGGGACATAATAAGAATACCCATTCCAAGCCCAAACTGAAGACCAAAACCTGCATCAAAAGGGGGCATACTGAAGAATTCAATGGTGCTTTTATCTTCAAAAAATGACCATAAGAATAATTGAAGCCCAAAATTTAACCAAAAATATAAACAAGTTAATATTACTAGGTTGAACATTACGTGAAAGGTTTTAGGAAACTTTCCACTTAGAATGAGACCTAATACAAACAGAACAAAGAAACTAATAATTACGCCAGGGATCCAACCATATCCTAATGCCTCTTGCCTCCAATAACCTCCAATCCAAATAGCCAAAGGTTGAGGGGGACTATAATTCATGATTCTACTTCCCGGCAGATAAAATGGAGTCGCATTAAAAATAAATAAGGCCCAAATAGCGGAACTGCGAGCTGCTGCTTTCGGACGAATGATTTGTCCCATGATTTTTCTTTCTTTTCCTTGTACTAACCTGGGTAGGCCAATAGCGAGCATAAGTATCCCGACCCCAATTAATACAGGACCCAAAGCCCCACCAGATCCAGAAGCAAGTGCAATCCCAGGTATGAGAAATACAATACCAATCGGTACGAGAATCTTTCCGTAATTTGCCATATTTTACCACATTTTTCGATTTAAAAATTATTATGAATATTTATTGCTAGTTCTTAGGAGATTCTTTATAATACA
>CAZEPC010000540.1:0-3117 GCA_964513765.1 uncultured archaeon | reverse complement strand
AGAGATCATTGATTTTCGTTTTTCTCTTTCTTTCCGGGAGAGAAGGTGTTTTTTTGTGTTTCTGGATGAATTACACACATTATGATCCTTTAAAACTTCTGCTAAACTAGAAGAGGTATTTTTGTTCTTCTTTTGAGATTTTTTGATTTTTTTGATGGCTTTTTTTGGACTTTTTTTGGACTTTAAATTAAGTGATTTTAACTTATCAGGATCTTGAGATTCGGCGAGACTCGCCCCACATTTAGGACATTTCTTGGGAGGTACATCCGAATAACTCACAACATACCCACATTCCGAACACTTTAATTTATTTGCTTGTCCAAAAAGAACCATTGTATTTTCCTTTCCTTCTTCAAATTCGATTTTTCTTTATAAAAGCTTTCTCAAATACTCTTAATTCGATTTTTCTTTATAAAAGCTTTCTCAAATACTAGTTAGTTGGCAATGAACAAAAATTTTTATGAGAGAATAATCCATTATTATGATGAATTCCAAAAATAGAGTGTTCAAAAACACACAAAAATTGAAGAAAAAGAGGATAATATAAAAAAATAGATCTTATTGTATTATTTAGTGGCTAGTTAGCGAGGGATTAATCTTTCAACAATTCTTCCATATGTTTTGCCCTTTCATCTAAGAGTGCTTGGGACCCAACATCTGTCCTATGGAATAACTTGCCTTTCACGATGGATGTTCCCTTTTCAGCAATTTTTTCCGCCTCCTCCAAGGAATCTGCGATACCCACCAACGCAATTGCTCGAGAGGTAGTAGTGTAAATTTTTTCGTTTTTCCGGTACACTGAGGCATAGTAAATTCGCGCACCGATTTCGTCAAGAGCTTCTTTATCGATAATCACCTCTTCATCCGACTGAGGATCAACCGGATAGCCATCGGGAACGCAGTATTTTACTACGGTGGCCTTCTTCTCAAATTCGATATTGTCCCGTAAATTGCCTTCAAGAATTTCTTGGCAAACCTCCACAAAATTATCCTTCATTATTGGAAGGACGTTCATTGCCTCTGGATCTCCGAACCGAATATTAAATTCTACCAGTTTAATACCCTTTTTAGTCTTCATAAACTGCCCGTAGAGAACACCTTTGTATTCTTCACCAGTTTCTTTGGCCACCGCATTAATAACCTCTTGCATTTCACTGTGCGCATACTCCACATCTTCTTTTGTGAAGAAAGGCATCAAATGATCGGCCATCGAATAGGAGCCCATACCACCTGTATTTGGACCTTTATCTCCCTCGTAGGCCCTTTTATTATCTTGTACTAAGGGGGTTCCCACTAGCTTCTTTCCATCAACAAAACAAATATAGGTGAATTCCTCTCCGTCGAGCTTCTCCTCGATAATGAATTTACCCTTATTATCCAAGATCTTTTGACAGTAATCAAGGATCTCCTGCTTTGAGTTAAGATGGTCTCCCCAGACTTTTACTCCTTTACCTCCGGTTAAACCATCGGGTTTCACCACCACATCTTCTTTACCAACTTCATCAATATATTCCTCTAAACCTTCCATTGAGGAAAATTCCTTAAATTTGGGGTTAGAAGAGATCTCGTATTTTTTCATGAGATTTCGGGTGAAAATCTTGGAACTTTCCAATTGAGCACATTCTACAGTCGGTCCGACAACTTTTAAATCCTTGGCTTGAAGTGCGTTTGTGATCCCATTTGCCAGAGGAGCTTCGGGACCAACAACAACAAAATTCACAAGATTTTGTTGGGCAAATTCTACCATCCCCTCAAAATTATCAAGAGTATCTACTTTCGCCCTCCCTTCGCACATATCATAAATTGCAGGATTTTCTTTTCCCATATAAGCAGAAAGGGTTGCACCGCCTCTTTTTAGTGCTTCGGCAATTGCATGTTCCCTTCCGCCATGACCAATAAGCATTACATTAACCATACTAAGTATAATGAAAAGTTCTTAAAAAAAAATGATATCAATCGGGTATTGGAATTGAGCAATGAAAAAAAGGATTTTAAAAATCAAGAATGGGAATTGGGTAATGGAAAGGGAGAATAAAAATTATCCGTTCCGATGATCACCCAAAACTTGATCTGCATACTCTTTCATCTTGGTAACATAGTCCCGAAAGTCTTTATCTGAGACATCTTTTGTAAGCATATTCTCTAAAACTTGGGCTTGAACATACCACCCTCCGTTTATTTCCTTTTCCAATTGAAAGAGGGGCGTGATATTAAACTTTTTTACCAACGTTATTACCTTTTCATTTTTTTGGGGAGAGTTTGAATTAGTATTCTCAGAAAAAGTGCCCTGAATTAAAGTAATATTTGCCAACAAATTTAAAACTACATGAGCAGCACTTTTATTGGAGGAGATATTCCCCAAACCATAAAAGATTGGGACTGCTCTGTGCTTGTCCCTTTCAGGATAATATATTTCAATAGGTTGGATACAATGCGTATGATGGGAGATAATTAAATCTGCCCCCATTTCAACCAGATCGTGAGCGTATTTTACTTGTTGTGGAGTTGGATAAAATTCATATTCCAAACCCCAATGCAATGTTAGAATGATGAAATCAACATCGTGTTCATGACAATAGGTTATTTGTCGTTGAATGGGGCTTAAATCGCCATCAAATCCTTCATTGTGGAATCTAACCATGTTTACCATGTAATCTCGGCCTTGAGGAATCTTTCGATTGTTGATCCCATAAGTAAATCCGATTAAACCTAATTTAATGCCATTTTTCTCAATAATAAGGGCCTTTTCGGCATCCTCGGGAGTTTTATTCACGCCAAAGTATTCAATACCGTCTTTTTCAATCTGCTTTAGGGTGGTATTGAACCCTTCCTCCCCGCAATCAAACACATGATTATTACAAAGGCATAACGCATCGTATTTCTTGCCCTTATGGTGGGTTAATGCCTGGTATTCTTCAAACTTTGAATTTATTTTAGGTCCCCCACGATGATCATATTTCACATCCTCAATCGGTTGTTTGGTAAGATAAGACTCCAAGTTGGCAATCGAAAGATCACATGCGAATATTTTTTCATGGATTTTTTCATAGAATTTATCTTTAGAATATTTTATTCCTAAGTTGTTCATGAGATCCCCTACAGCAGAAATCTCGATTT
>CAZEPC010000539.1:0-3118 GCA_964513765.1 uncultured archaeon | reverse complement strand
ATTCTTATTGAGCAGCAAAAGAAAACCGGATGTTCGATATTTTTATGCTCCCATATCCTTTCCGAAGTGGAAAAATACTGCGATAGGGTGGCTATAATTCGGTTGGGCAAAATTGTGGAGGTGTCGGGAATCTCTCATCTGAAAGAAATCGGGCTGAAAAGATTTGAGTTGGAATTCCGGTCAAATAACGCAGTCAAGGAATTTCGGTCCTTTTTGGAGGAAAAATACCCGAACTCGGAGGAAGTCAGGGCTCACAATTCTACAATCGAAGTGCTTATACATCCCGAGATAAAAAGAAAACTGATTCATGAAATTTCCGGAAAACAATGGGATGGAAAGTATATTGCCGACTTCAACATCAGCGATTCCAGCTTGGAAAATATCTTCATGAAATATTATGAGGATGAACCCAAAGAAAACATTTCAAAAAAAGCGGGATTTGAAAAAGAGATGGAGGATTATAGTGCTATAGAAGGCACAAAATCCCAAGGAGGGGGAAAAAGATGAGCTTTTTCAATATTTTGACGGTTGAAATAAAAAAGAATTGGGGCTCCATTATAAAATTAACCTCTATTTTAGCCCTCTTTATGATCATGATTATCTCGGTGTTTGACCCCGAATTGTTTAGCGGTTTTGAAGATATCGTAGAACAGTACCCCCAGGCCATCATTGATATGGTGGGGGGAAACTTGGCTATGGGGAAATTGTCGGGATTTATTACCATCGAATTTTTATCGCTGATTTGGATGTGGGTTGGGATATATATTATCTTAAAGGCCTCCCAAGATATTCCTACTGCCATTGATAATAAAAGCATAGATCTAATCCTAAGTAAGCCCATTAAACGTTGGCAGTTTGCGCTGGCAAAACATTTCCGATATATAATTCAAATGCTTATTACTTTTCTGGTTATGATTTTATCTATTGCATTTTTTTCACTCATTCTTCCCAATTTGAAGGAGGTTTCCATAAATTGGGAGGAGTATATCCTCACTTTTACATGGGCTTTTGTGTTTTGCATTAGCTTAGAGACTACCGCATTTTTATTCTCGACTTTCATGCCCCGCAAGAAGGCATCCGGGATTTCATTTGCGATATTTGCCCTTTTCTTCGTGATTGGCACCTTTTACGAGTACTTTGATGATTCTTTTCACGATATGCGTTTTTTCAGCATATTTCATTATTATAATCCCGCGGTGATTATGGTAGATCATGTATTTACCAACGTTGGGAGGGACTTTGGGGTGCTTATTGGGTATTCTGTCTCCCTCACTCTTATCTCTCTCATCATATTTGAGAAGAGGGATATACCCGTATAGATTTATGTCTTTTTTTGGATTTCATTCCCTTTTTTAGTTATTGTTTTGGTTCTCCTTTCTTATGCTTAGCTTTATATAGGGAATTTAGAAAAGATAGATACCGATAAAAAGAAAAAGAAATAATGCTTGCAGTTTTTGGTTTACAGTCTATGGTTTATGTTAATGGGTTTTGATATAAAGATGCATTTAGCGAACCAATATGAAATTTAATCTCTTTCTCTTTTCTTCGGATGGAATGCAGTAAAAATGAAAAGAAAAAATAAGATTGCGCTGTTAAGAAAAAAAACGATGAATATTGCAGGAATTTTTGGGATATGTATTCTGGGGATGATGCTGGGCATGAGTGGGTTAATTCAGAATGTTAACGCCGACTGGAGCCCAGAAACAAACGAGATTGCTCCGATAAACGATGCATATGTTTCTATCTCGGGATCTCTTGCTGAACCTCAGTCCAATTATGGGGGAAGTAATTCTTTGGAAATTGGAAATGGTCTGGACGGACATTGTGTAAGTGCTATAGAATTCAATTTGACCTCAATCCCCAATGATACCCGCTCTTTAGAGTTTTTATCCGATGTCACAGTGTATGGTGAGGAAACCCGGATGCTCAAGGTTTCGATAATTCTTGATACACAATGGGATGAATTGGAGGTAACGGGACTGAATAACCCCTTTAATGCTACCGATTTTTGGATGGCGCCGGCTGACTATGCAAATCTAACCTCCATACAAATCGTAGGGAGTTCAAGCGAGATTAGCATTAATTTAACTGAATTTATGGATCAAGACCGGATCACCCTCGTTTTAGCCACAAGCCCAGAAGATGGATCTTGGATTGATATGAGTTCCAAAGAAAGTGAATATTTATACAGTACTTCTAATCCTCCCCATCTGAAATTTGATTTGCCCGAGGATGAGGATTCAAACAATGGTGGTCAATCAGAACCTGGAACAGATGATTCAGATGGTGGAAGTGATATTGGTCCTGATGCTGAGGAGATTCCTGGGTTTCAGATTGGATGGATTAGCCTGATTTCATTTGGTGCAATTGGATTGGTAGCAATCAAAATTCGTAAATCAATTAATGCTTAAGAATACCAAATCAATTGTCTAATTGCCGGTTTGCTTTAAAATATTCAAGTTTATCTCTACCTTTTTTCAGTTTAAAATTTCCACAAATCGAGCCATACTCATTACCTAAATAGAATTACATTAGGATGGCTTTATTGTCGAAATTTTCATTCTTTTCTTAAAAAAAGTGAATAGTTTCTTTTATACTATCTTATTGAATACTAAACAAAGACTCTGTTATAAAGACCACTAAAGTGAGAGAGTCATTAAAAAGTAAAAATACACGTGATAATAAAAGTCCGGAAGGTCTAGTGGTGCTGCTTATCTTTTCCCTATTTGTGGGGACAATTCCGTTTATTCTGAAACTAATCTCATTAACCGGATTAAGGGATTGGGCTCGGCATAATCTCGGCTCAGATTTTGCATCCCAGGAGATCATTGAAGGGACCAACTCAATGCGTACGGGGGCAATTATATCCATCATCCCGTTCATCGGTTTCATCGGTATGATTATCTATTATGTGAAGATGAAAAAGGTGGGAGAATCTCTCATTAATAAATTCGGTACTGCCTATTGATTGATAGGAAGATAAAAATCAAGAATCCATATGAAACGAATAGATATGAAATTGTTGGAATATTAACGGGCTTTCCATTTTTACCTTATATGCTCTACTCTGGGAGAAATTTTCCCAAAAAAGCGGAGTTTACTGGTTAAAAATGATTTT
>CAZEPC010000538.1:0-3119 GCA_964513765.1 uncultured archaeon | reverse complement strand
ATTTTGTTTGTTTTCGCATCTTAATTCCTCCGTATTTCGCTTTAAGCACTGCAATGATATATAAGCGCTAGAATTTTATTTCACGCTTTTTAAAAGTTATTGGAAAATATTAATAACTAAATTGCTAGGCTTACATTATTGTACCACCAATAACAAATATAAATCTAATCTTTAGCTCCAGCTAAGAGTTTTTCATTGGATTTACACAGAATTATCATTATAGAAAAGAGGCTTTATTCTTTTGATGAAAATTTATAAGCCCAACCACTAATAGTTTTTATATGAATACGAAATTCAAAAGGATTACCAAATATAGTATATTATTAGTTTTAATGGTTGCTACTCTCTTTTTAGGTTATTTCTCTTCCAATATTTCATTTGCAAGTGCTATTCAAACTGAATGGGACAAGGATGGGTATGTGGTTGGCTCTTATTATTATACGGAGGATTTTTCTTATGGTTCTAATATCACCATCACCACCGGAAGTGAGTTATATCTCGCAAATTTGACGATGAATATTAATGAAAATATCTTAATAAAAGTCGAGGGTGGCGGACTGTTAAAGCTAGATAACATATTCATTAAATCTAATATGATGGATGACTATAGGTTAGCTATACAAATCCAGAAAGATGGTAATTTCACCCTCACCAATTCTAAGATTAATTGTATTGGATGGGTTGGTCAAGATGAAAATTACGAGTCTGACCGTTCTTCTATCTTTTGTGGGGAAAATTCTACGATAACAATCAAGAACAATGAATTTGCAAAATTCACACCGTACAACGGGAAATTCATTAGCTTATATAAGCCAGGGAAAGGAAATGTAGTAATTAAAAATAACACATTCCATGGGGATGAAGGTGCACAACCTTCCTATGAGAATGCATTTTACCTCTTAGAGCCGTATTCTAATTTTCAATTCACATTTGATAATAATACTTTTAGAAATTGCAAACCTCTCTATTTTTACCAAGCCTCCAATATTCAAATAACAAATAACCATATTTTACATACAAATCAATGGTGGGATAATGCGATTGTACTTGAGGCATGCAATAATATCGTTTTACAAAATAATTCTCTCCGTAATTCAAAATACCTAGTTGACATTTACGGATCTGATTACATTCATTTAATTAATAATTCATTTTCGAATTCAGAAAATTACGTGGTTTGCAATGGAATTTCGGATAATGTTACTTTTTCTAATAATACTTTCACCTATTCCGATTTAGATAATGTTTTTGAAACCGATTCTCTTATTTCATTTTCCGGGAGTAACTATAGTTTGAATGGGAATCTATTTTCTGTTGAAAAATTAGATACTTCACCAGAGGATATCACCATTTTTGATTTCTACTCATTAAATACACAAGGAAATCTTCTTTTTAGTGAAACAAATCCCAATTATCTAAACGGTAAAACTATCAAATTAATTCAAAATATAGACACTTCTACAACATTGGATTTTAGTTCCGAGGCAAATCTCGGGTATTTATTGTTCAGAAATGTAAGTAACGCTCTTATCGAGAATGTACAAACTCAGGGATCTGGAGGAATTAATCTAGTGGATGGTGTTTCAAATGTGAATTTCACCAATATTAATATTCAAAATTCTGTAACAGGTGGAATTCGATCTCAAAATTTCGCAGATTACATCAATATCAAAAATTCACAGTTCCAATTCTGTAAAGGTGCGGGAATTCAATTTCAACAAATAAATTACGGGAATTTCAGTGGCATTGTCTCTCGGTTTAACAAATTTGGAATTAGAATTGATTATGGATATAAATCGGTAATCACCCAATCAAATATAACTTATAACGGTGATATAAGTCAGAGCTGTTTGGGGAAAGATGGAGAAGAACTTTTTCTGGGAATAGGTGCTGGGATCCTTATTGATGGAGGTTATGGGGTTAATATCACTGATAACAACGTTTATCAAAACTGGTACGGCGGATTAGTCTTAGGGGCTAATGAATACGGTTTTATAGAAAACTTTCTCGTGAGCCAAAATAATCTCGGTCAATATATAAATATTCAAGACAAAAAATATGGTATTTCTGCAATTGACAATAGCAAGTATGAATATGGCTCCACATCATATACCAACTGGATTAATAATGCCTATTCTGAGGTAAATAATACTGATAGCTCTCAGTACAATATACCTGGTGTTGCAAATTGTATCGATAATTCCCCGATTTTTACCGATCAAGATCTTGATGGTGTTTCTAATATTAAAGAATTTGTTTGGGGTGCCAATTATATCAATTCTGCTGATACAGATCAAGATGGTGTGTCCGATTATGATGAAATCATGACATATCAGTCCAATCCTAATGCCACTGACACCGATGGTGATGGATTAAATGATGAGATGGAAATAAGGGAAGAAATTGGCTCCGATCCCACCTTATATGATACAGACGGTGATGGTTATAATGATTATTATGAATGGTTGCAAGGATATTCCCCAACTGATCCTGAGGACTACCCCGGTAAAAATATAGATGAAAGAGATGTTCCCGATTCCCAATACAGAGAACCTGAAAACTTAATATCAATTCCCGGATTTCCGGCGAGTTGGCTTCTGTTCTTTAGTTTAAGTATCATCGGTATATTTCTATTTAATTACAAAAAAAATTTACATAAATCACCAAAACGAGAAGGGAGGATGAATTAAATGCATACTAAATCAAAGGATCTTAATATGGAAAAGAACAGAAAGAAAAATGGAAAACAAAAATCCGATAAAGATGAATATCTCTTCTTTGGTACTCATGCCAAAAATGCAATTGCGGTACTTGTATTCATTTTTTTCCTTAGTGTAGCACTAAGGGCAGATTCATGGGAAAACTCTTATCGATTGGGATGGGTTCCTGATTCTGAGGTGAAAACCTATAATTTTGGGAGTCCCCGACACTTGGCTTTTGGAGTAAATGTTGATGACAATCTTGACCCCTCAGATTATGATCTCAATCTTAGCGAAGAGGAGTTGACCTTTTTAGGAAATAATAATGATTATGAGGACTATAGCGAAGGCTATTGGAAGAGTTTTTCAAATGAAGATGATGATAAGTATGACTTGGATGAATCCCAAAACGTATTTCCC
>CAZEPC010000537.1:0-3120 GCA_964513765.1 uncultured archaeon | reverse complement strand
GCTGCGGAGGCGGTCTTGTTGTTTTTGGTGCTGGTGAGGAAGCCGCTGCTTGAGATGATGCAGGTGCCGAAACTCCTCCTGCTTTTAATTGCTGAACTTGATTAGAAACTGATTTTACCATGTTATTTAGGTTATTGAAGCTGCTTTTAAGCTGACCTAAGGTTCCAATGGTTTGTTGCATGAAGTTTTTAAGATCCCCGATTAAGGAACCGAAACCAGGGCCACCACCCGATGTTTGTCCAACAGCATCTTGAAGATCCATAACACTTTCTTTTAATTTTCCGATCTCCGCAATGATATATCGCCTACCTTTAACGACGCTGTCAAGCTGTTCTGTTAAATGATCAAAAACTGTTTTTTTACTCATTATCGTTTCTTTCCTATATTTGTGATTTTAATTCTAAACTCGATTCTTCTAGATTTTACTTTGGCTTTAATGAATAAAAAATTTTCATTCTTCAATCATTCCTTAAGCTTCAATTAAGAATATTTTTTAAGTTCTGTCGAGAATGATCATATAAAGGGAAAAAAATGGCCTTAACCACATCTGATGAATTGAAAAAACAATTAACCGTTATATTTGGGTCCAAAACTGGAATAATATCCCCTGAAATTGAAGTCGGTGATATTATTGGAATTGGAAAAATATCGGTCAAGCGTACTGAAGTACTGATTAAGAAAACGCTCAATTTCTTATATGCCTACAATGCCATGTTAAGAGATTATGCTGGATGTAGGCTCTACTCTATTGAATTCGGTTTGGAAAATATTGATCCTAAGGATGAGGGGTTAAGTATCATGCCTAAATCAATGCTATTGATTCCAGGTGAATTTAAGGATTGTATAAACATATTGCTTTTACTTTCTCCAGAAATGAGATTGATGGATAATAAAAAAGCGAAAGATTCGGTAAATCACCTGGGTGAGCTTTATTTTGAGGTAGAAGAGGCCATAAATAGGCCGGAGATTGAAAGGATCCAACAACAAGCGATGTTATCAAAATTTGCCCATCGTTTTGCACTTAAACTGCAAGGTAAGGTCATAGAGGGAAAATGGAATAAAAAATTAGTTGGAATGAAGGATAATGGGGAAGAGACCCGATTTAAGCAATATCTTTCCGCAAATTTAAAAAAGAAAATGAAATGGGATGATAAACAGATCATTCCTAGTGATTTTAAATTTAGGGCGAACCGTCTTTCTCTTAAGCCCGAGGAAAAATTTGAGTTTCTCAAAGAGGGAATCTTGGATTCCACCTTTCAGCTTATTTTAAAAAATACATTTAAATTAACTTCAAATCTTTTTAAAATTGCGAATACTGGGACTGTTGATGATTTACAAAACCAACTCCTCATATTAATGATGAGGGAACTGCAGAAGTATTTGGAAACGGTTCCATATGAAATTACTATTGAGAATTTTAAAAAAAGCCTGCTAAAAAAAATTGTGGAAATTAGGGAAAATCTAAATCTATTTAGAGACCTTGGAGATGAATTTTGTAAAAAAGGGCTTGTTTTGCCCGTCAATGAGTTAACAGAAAGATTTGGAACAAAGCTAAAGGAATATACTGCCCAAAATTTGCCATCAAATCAAAAAGAATTCCTGATTAATTTAAGCAAAGTTTCCAAAAAGCACTTAAGTTCAGGAAAATTTGATCATCCCAATAAAGTCCGCTCTATGGAATTCAAGCCCATATTATTATATATTCGGGAAAATGCGAAAGTTGTTTATAAGAAATTGAAAGATTCCATTCCAAATTTTTCAAAATATTATGTTCTCCATCAATATGCTAAAAAATTACTAAAAGCTATTTATAATGAATTTGAAGGGCAAAAAAAACCCGTCCGGACTTTAGGTCAGAAATATATTAAGAAATTTGCCCAGATCTTAAAAAATAAGATTGAAGAAAACTGTTGTATGGGGAAGGAAAAAGGAGATTACTATAGTAAGTTTAAAGATATTTCCCAAGGTTTAATTGATACGTTCATCAATGATATTGAAATTGAGATTGAGGATTTAATGGGATTTGTAGAGATTATGCATGCAAATGATCAAAATCTTCTTAATCACATCGAAAAAATTTCAAGTTTCCCTAAAGAAATCGAATTCTTATCTGGGTTGATATTACGATCCTCATCTCTTCAAAGATTTCTTAAGGATATCCCCAATAATAAAAAACTGGATCCAGCCACATTTGTGGATTTATTTTCAGAATTTCTAAAAAGAAGGTTATCAGCGTTTAGATTTAATTGGAAAGGTAAAATTATTGAATGGTTGAATGAATACAAGAGAAGAACTCAACCCAAATACGATTTAAATGAAGAAAATGACAAAAAATGGCCCCAATCGAAGGTAATTGAGGAGTTTTTGAACTTTTTATCAAAAAAAATCTCGGATTCCTTAACACTTGAGGGATTTAAAAAACCCTTGAATGATTATATACAAGAAAAAAAGATGAATATCGAAAACCGGCAGATTAATGAAATTTATAAAAGTTATGAAATGAGTTTAGACTTAATTGAACAAGTTCCGGACTATATTCACCAAGTGTTTTTAAAGGTAATAGAAGAAATCAAAGAAGAATCATTTTCTAATTCACTCTCATCATTAATGGGAAGTTATCCAACTATTGATTCGCTTTTCTCAGATTTCAAGAAGAAAGTTAAAGAAATGAGCTTAGGATTATTAAAGAAACCAGAGCAATCAATTAAAAATAGACCATTTTGGGAGGAAATAGAAGAATTATTTGAATTAGAAGGTTTATACGAATTTGTTTTGGAAAATGAAATGAAATATTTTTCAAAACTATTTGCTCGACCAATGAGAGTGACTCTTAAGACTGACAATCAGAATAAAATAGAAAAAGAACATGAATTAACCCATGTAATCGAATTTAAGTATTTTAAAAAATTAATGAGGGCAACAGTCTCGGTGGATATGGATAAATTCAAGGCAGAATTTACTAATTCTCTCATAAAACGTACATAAATTACATAACTCAACAATTGAAAGATTGTGTAAAAGATACAAGATTCAAATATATATAAACTTAGGATGATAAAAATGGAATCACAAAATCAAACACAAGGTATTGCGGCAATTAAAAAAACTAAAAATGCTGAA
>CAZEPC010000536.1:0-3143 GCA_964513765.1 uncultured archaeon | reverse complement strand
TTCATCCTTCTTCAACATGCAATCATTATCAGAAACAGAACAATATTTATTATTCTGATAAAGGCCATCATCTTTATTTTTATGTTCTTCTGGGTGATCTTTCATTCCCGTGTTATTACTTTTGATATTGGAGTGCTTTTTTTCACAATTTTTGATAACGACTTTCAAGTTCTCTCCATAAACATCCCTAATTTTGCTAAGAACTGCTTCAAAATTTTGGTATAAGTTGAACTTTTGTTTGGTGTTCTTTACTTTTTGAATAACATTAAAGGGGTGATTTAATTGCCAAAAGATATTGGTATCAAAGAGAAAATAAACTTCGGGAAAGTCTATGGTAAAGAGAAAATGAATTTTTCTTAAAGGAAGTGAAAAGTAAATATGTATGTGCTTTACCCCTTTAGATTTATTGTATTTAAAAACCAGTCCAGGGAGATCCCCAAAATGAATTGAAGCCGAGTTATTAGGATTGAGAACTTTATATATATCTTTTAAAAACTCTTGAAGAGTAAAATCCGACTCGCCCACAATAGGATAAAACTTGATTTTGCTATTTTCCAGCATATTTTCATCTGAAGATAAAACACCATCATCAATCAATTGATTTTGGAAGTTGTCGAGATCTAATTGGAGCATCTCCACGAAATCATCTAAGAGGCTTTTTTTCAAAATTGAGAGATTGTTTTCATCAAATTTTTGATAGGAAAAATTAAATTTCCCCTTATATTCTAACTCCATTTATTTTTAATTCACCTTTTCATTTTGTTTAATTGATAATCTAATGTTGCCAGTTTTTTTTCCAAGATCAAGATTGCTTTCAATTGATTTAGGTTGGTCCGGCAACCGATTCAGTAAATTTGGTAAAACTGCATAATTGAGAAATAAAAATCCTAATATTGACACTAAAATCCAATTTTGAAGAAAGATCTGAAAAATAATATTGATTAATGTTAAAAGCATAATCACCAATTGTGGTTTGAAATCTGCCCAATCAAATCCGCTGAACCCTTCTTTTTTAGTTGATGTTCCAGCCCTTTCCCCCTTAGGATTTTTTATAAAGCGATAGCATTCTTTTGCATAATCATAAGCCAGAAAATTGGTGATTAATATGGAATAGATCCGAGAGAGAGTATCTTTCCAACCAGTTGAGCAAAAGCTCAAAAATATCAATGGATAGAATATGAATATTAGCGTAAAAAGATATAATTCCGGAGAGTAGGAATATTGGATGCCCTTGGTTTGAAACCAAAAATGATCCAAAAACGCGATTATCGAGGAGCCAAGCAATAACATAAATTGTAATAGAAAAGCAGTATTCATGAAATACCACGTAAAGGTGGAGAAAAAGTGAATTCTTTTGGAAAAGCTGATGTTATCGGGTTTTTTGGGCATTTCCACATCAGATTTTTCGGGGAACCAAAATAAATAAATGCTTTGTAAGGAGCCCCATAGCCATTTCAATTGCTGATCTAAAAAGTTATAAATATCTTCTGGCCCGTATCCAGAAGTTAAAATATGGGGAACAAAGAGAAATTCGTTATAGGTTTTTTCCACCTTATTATTGGCGAACCATAAAGATAAGGAAGTAGGGACATCCTCAACGGTATAGTTTTCTATATAATCTCCACCCGTTTTTCGGAGGGCATCATAACTCAAAAGGTAATTAGTCCCCAGTAAAAATTGGGCATTACTCCTCCCAATTCCTGTACATATACATTGATAAAGCAATTCATTTGTGGAAAAGGCAACCTTGGCACACATTGCCCTTCGGTTGTAATAGTATTGAGGGGTCTGAAGCAGAACTGTGTTTCCCGGGTCGATGTAACATAACATATGCTTAAAGAAATTTGGTTTAATTATATAATCTGAATCAAATATTGAAATTATGATTTTTTTAGAATCTAAAAGACGATTTCTTATTCGATTCAAACAATTATTTAGATTAAAGGCTTTATAATTGGATACTTCTTGAGTTTCTACTCTCTTTATATCTTCTGAGAATACCATATAAGAGATCCTATGCTTGATTCGATCCCCATTATGCATACTTTGGTCATTATAGCGAGGTTTCTGATGCAGATGAACCATTTTATTAATCCGTTTTGCGATGCCTTTGAACCTATCATATCCAGAATCATCAGCCAAACATAATATCATATTCTCTTGAGGAAAATGGACTTTTGCTAAACTTTTCACACATTGATTTACCAAGGCAATAGGTTCGTTATGGGCGGGAACAATCGCAACTACTTGAAAATCATTCAAATCTATTTCGTTCTCATTTTGAAAGGGTTTTGGATTTCTAAACCTGAGAATTTGGATATAAAACCAAATTAAATGCCATAATAGGAACGTTTCACTTAAAATCAGGCCAAAATTTATAACAATCACTACAGTGAATAGATATATATCTTCCGCCGGAATAATTCCCCAGAAAAAGAAGAAGACAACCCCTACTAAATAGGTAATGGGCATAATGAAAAATAAAATTAATTTTTTATTTTTCTCGACTTTAAATAGAACAAAGTAAAAGATCATCACCATCAAGGTGGCAAAAATATTCATCCTAAAGACCGATTTATTATTCAATCCAAAAAAGACAAAACGAATATATATCCAACTGGTGATCAATAGAAAGATCATGTAGGTGGCAAAAATCTTGCCCAGAATGTTGAAATTGTACCTCACATAGTTTCCCACCTTTATCTTGGTATTCCCTTGATAGCCCTTTTTATACTTCCGAAGCATAAACTCTACCACCAAGAACACCACGGGAATCGAAGCGAGAACAAGGATGATAGCCATGACCGTTGGATCCCCTATATTAACGGGGTTTTCTATATTCGTGGAATTCTCTATACTCGTGGGATTTTCTGTACTTATGATGGACATATCAACACACTCTCGTTCTTTTGATTTATTCGGGTAATCTTCCATTTCCCCTACAAGATCAAATAATCATCACTTGGATTGTCTTCTTTAAAAAAAGACACAATATCGAATTGATTCGATACCTCCAAATTTTCTATAAACTTTTCCAGTTTTTGGGGGAGTTCTCTTAAACCAGGGATTGAGATTTTCCCGGCTATACCTTGTATCTCGTTTTTGTATTCCCTCAATTTTTGGGCAAGAATCTCATTTCTTCT
>CAZEPC010000535.1:0-3144 GCA_964513765.1 uncultured archaeon | reverse complement strand
TCTTTAGTATATAGTGGAGAATCATTCCTATATTTTATTTTTTTTGTTTCCCCAGCTTAAGATTCTCGTTATTTTTGGTTAAGTAAGTGGATCTGAAAAAATCATTACTTGGGGTATGAAATCTGGGGAGTTATATCTCTAAGAAGGAAAATAGTAAAAAAGATTGGAAAATATTGTAAATTATTCTTAGGCAGAATAGCATGTTCTATTGATTATGATCATTTTCATTCCATCCGAAAGCTCATTGAAATATGCACAGTACCCCGCAATTCGGACTAATAGATACGGATGTTTATCGGGATCCTCGTATGCCTCCAAAAGTATTTCTCGGTTAATCACATTCGGCTGCAACTGCATTCCGCCCGTGGTTAAATATGTTTTGTAAATATTGGCCAGGCTTTTGATGCCGTCCGGCCCTTGAAAGAGGGCAGAATCGATGGTAAAGGTGGCGGTGGTTCCATTTTCTGCGTGTTCCTTAAAATCAACTTGAGATACTGCATTTAAGGTGGAAAGTAAATCCGTTTGTTCCATTCCGTAATGGGGGGTGATGCTATTTGCCAGAGGTTGTCCATCCAATCTACCTGAGGGTAATGCTTGGGTGTTCTCACCATATCTATTGCACACATTTAGCGCATAATATCCTGCCGAGTAACGTCCTCCTCTGGGGCAATTATCAACGGAATCAAGGGCTTTGTTATACATATCTAACGTTCTATTTACCCATTCGGTGGCCTTTAATGATGAATCATCTCCGAATTTTGGAACTTCGAGGAGTGCTTGCCTCACTTTCTGGTACCGTACTCCTTGGAAATTGTTTTCAATGGCGTTAATAATGGTGTTGATATGGTATTGCTTGTTCTTGAAGACTATTTCCTCCAGAGCATGGAATGAATCGGCCACATCGGTCACACCTACTGCTTGGATCCCACTGCTGTTCAACGTGGTTCCGCCTTCATAGACGTCCTTTCCGCTTTCCAAACATCCGCTAAAAAGTGATGAGGCGAGAGGGGTGGGGAAATACCGCCGAAGACCCTCTTCTATTCTTTGATGTTCTCGTAAAATAGACTCGGTGATTTCATTTAATCTTTCTTGGTATCTCTCCAAGAGCTCCTCCATATCTGCGGGAGGATCATATTCGTAAAGTCCTCTTTGTCTTTTTCGCAGTTCCAAGACGTTGTCACACATTCTGGATACAAATTTTGAATTAGCCAAGAATTTTATGTATTCTAAAGTGATCATCATCAAATGATCATAGCGTTTATGATTCCAGAGATCGTGATCTTGCCCCTTCAATGCTTGAAGAAAAGGCATGGGGAGATTGACGTTAGAACAATCAGTATTGCCAAAATGATCATCGGAGGCGTTCGGCTCCACACACCCGACTATTGAGTAGTTTCTTGCTTGTTCGGGTTTTACGGGATAATGGCGTTGGATTGACTCGATATAGGCATCATCGCTGAATAATTGGGGAAGCGGACATCCGCTTATATAGACTTCCGCTAATCTCTGTAAATATTCATCCGGGCTGTTTTTATGGATCCTTGCACCCATATCCAATGAAAGGGTCTGAAGCTCGCAGATGTCTATAAGCATATATGTGACCTCATTGGTCGCGTCATTTCCGTCCCTATCAACCCCTCCGAAGGTTACTGCTTGATCTGTGGAGAGGGTTTCGAACAAATTGCTAAGATTAAGGAAGGTATCTCCGTCATTCACTAAGATCAGCTCATCTATTTTGAGGGCAAATAAACTTAATAACTCCTTTGCCTCTTCATAGGTAATTCTCCCTTCTTCCTTATCTTTTTTATAATACGGGTAAAGGATCTGATCTAAGCGCCCGAAAGATATCGCATTCTCGTAGGATTCGATACAGAGGGCAATATGTAAAAATAACATTGATTGAAGTGCTTCATGAAAGGTCTTGGCCGGATATTTGGGCACGCGGCGACATATCTTTGCCATCTTTTCCAGTTCTTTTCGGCGTTTTTCATCTTTTTCCTTCTTGCTCATAGATTCAAGCTCGTCTGCATACCGCTGACCAAACATTTCCAGGCCTTTCAGTCCGATTATACAGCCCTCGTAAAAATCTTGATTGTTTTGGGGATGTTCCTTTTGGATCTTCTTAACCTTTTTAATCAATCCCGTGGTACCCAGCTCTAAAATTTCCTCGAAATTGACAATAAAATGTGCAATCGCTGCTAGATTATTGTTAAATCCCGCATTTAACTCTGCATTTCGGGACATACTAATGAGAAAATCCATGACTTTTGGGTATACCATTTTGATAAGATTGTGCTTTAACCAAAACGGGAAGATTCTTAAATAAAAGTGGAGCCGGTCCTTCAAAGAGCATTTGAATGACACGGGTTTAAGCCTGTTAATTTGATAAAGAAACATAATGTAAAGTGTTCCATAGTATTCCTCCCACATTTGTCCAGCTACTCTTTTGGAGGTGAAATTGCCCACCAATAGTTCATCGGGGTAAATCTTTACCGTTTTATTCAGCAATACGTAGGCGAGGCGCTCTGACCTATGTATATATACTGGCTTATCAAATCCATGTTTCCGGTAATATTTAGTCCTCAGCTTGGCCGCTTCCATGCACAATGCCCTCTCACTCTCGCGGATATCTTTTTGTATTTTTTTTACACGATCTGTGAAGGTGGTTTTTTTAATATCAGTATCTAAATCAGCATTAGTTGCGTGAATTCCGTTTTCTCTGAAAATTCTTAACCCATTTTTAATTGATGCAAGGCTCTCCTCGGGTGGTATATCTAATGAGGCGGGAATATCAATCCCCAATTTTTGTGATTTATCCTCGTACATATTGTGATACTTAAGTAATTCGATTTTTTGATATCCTATGGATTTCAGAAATTTACAGGCCGCTTTAATGTGCGATTCCCCATCATTATACCCTGGAATCACAACCATGCGAAATTTGATATTTGATCCGTGTTCAATCAATTTTTTGATATTCTCATGGATTAAATCGCTTTTTCGCCGGGTGTATTTTACATGAAGATCGTTGTCTCCCACAACTTTAAGATCTATTAAGAAGAGATCAATGTAAGGGGCGATTTTTTCGATATGTTTCCAAGGTGCATACATGGAGGTTTCTACAGAGATATGGATATTTTCTTT
>CAZEPC010000534.1:0-3153 GCA_964513765.1 uncultured archaeon | reverse complement strand
GTTTTTGAAATGAAGGATTCATGAAAAAATTTTAATAAAACAATACCAAATCTATGACCTTCTTTCATTTTTTATAAAATTTGCGTAATTTTAAAAATTATCAATTTATGCCCGACCAAATTCCCATTTATCCTTTACTACATTTTGTCGGGCACAGCAAGAATTCTTTTCAACACCGGCTGACATGATCAAATCTTGCATTTTTCTCATTCCATTTCTTCTTCCCCGTGCTCCGATAACAATATGTATCCTGCCTCTTTCACCCGATATTGAATTTCATTGGAAGTAATACCATTTTTCATCCGAGAAAATGAGGTAAATGTCTGAAACAAATCTGGCCTCCCCACCTTGTAACATGTGAGGATTTTCAAGAGGTCCAAAATGAGGATGAGAAAACGGTGAATTCTCGCCTGCTCGATTCCACGCACATTCATCCTTCGCGCATTATGTATTTGGATGTTGTGCGAAAAACATCTTTCGATTGCAGTCCGAATCGCATACAATTTCAAGATTTCTTCATCACTCCATTCACGGGGAATAAAATCCCTATTCACGCGCACATCATCCCGGAGTTCAACAACATTCTGCTTTACAATGTTTTTGCGTGCATTGATGATTGGTATGATCCCTCTCCTTGCCATCAACTCCAAATTTGCTTCAGAATATGCACCCGAATCACCCAAGATCAACAATGGACGGGGCAAGCCTGTGTCTTCGTATAGATCCATCGTTTGTTCAAATATTTTCGTATCATTTCGATTGGCGGGGAATAGCTCGCAAAAAACAGGGACAATCAGGTCCCCGCAATAAAGATATAATGTCGAGCACATGTAGCCAACTCCCAGGAACTTGTTATTGTGCACGCCCAATCCCGCATCGGGATCTGAATATTTCTTCGTTCTTTTATCCTTGTAGTCGGAAGAATTAGAATGCACGAATTGACAGTCCCACATCATGATTTTAAACGACAATAGTCTCTCTTCCAATAATTCTTGGACCAATTGAAAAAAATAATCCTTAAAAACACGTGGGGGGACAGCGTGAAACATTCTACTAAAGTCCTGTACCGAAGGGATAAAGTGAGGTTCTCTGATTAATCTTCTAAAGGTTAAGTCGCCAAAAAAGCGGAGGTTTCGTATGAATCCCTCATAATATTGATTCCCACTTTGAATGCATGCGAATTTATAAATTAGCATGTCGCGCAAGCAAGGTGCGCCCGTACGGATTCCATCCTTGTTTAAACAACGCTCAACTTCATCAAAATGTGTGAGGTCATTGAAGAGAAAAACATCATCGAAGAAGCCCTGAAACTCGGTAATTTCCGAATAAAGCACGATTTCGTACGGTGATAACGGGTTTTCAGCCAAGTTGAGGTTGCAAGGAGTGATCTGGGGAAATCGAATTAAATAATCGGGTCTCATTGGTTCAGGTGTGCAAGAGATGCAATAATGAGAGAGTGGTAAGAACTTCTTCAAATCCAACGTCTTTGGCCTCCCACGCGCCTGAGGCTTCTTTTGAAGTTTCATTGTCTTACGTGCTTCCCTATATTGTTTCCGGTCTCGCATCAAGAACTCTATCCTCTTCTGCTTTCCACAATAATCAGTTATTTGGTATTGGATTAAAACTGGTTTTCGGGTATATTTATAAACGAACACTTGTTTTTGCTCCTTTTTTTCTCTATTTATCATTAATAATTCATCAGTAATAAGTCTGCCCTTCTAATTTCAACGCTTTGAATTTAAAAACATTTTATTAATTACAAAACATGTGAGTTCTCTAATTATATGGATTAAAGAGAAAAATAATGCGCCTAAAGAACGATTTAACTCCAGATGAGAAAGATGGGGACGGATGCTTCGACAAAAAAAGGAGCGGGATATTCCACTAATTTCCTTAATTTTAACGAAAGAAGATTAATTTATCGAAAATTTAATAAAAAACGAAAAATGCTCATAAGAACCCCTCCGCCCCGATTAATTATATCCTCGCATTTTTTCCAGTGATAATGCCAAGGAGTAACTTGTTGTTCTTGGATTAAGAGAATTTTCTCCGCATAATCCCTATGGGTATTTGATTTGCCGTTTCTCAGAGTAAAAAGCAAAAGCCCGATTTCATTGAATCTCCCCAAGCCCCTATCTGTCATGTCCCATCCTAATCCCCTTTCAATAATATTACCATATTTTTTTCTTAATTTGGGTGAAGTCATTATATTTTTCCATTTTTGCACACTCCAAAAGGCAAAGGGGGGTAATTTGAAGTTAAAACTCTCTAAAAACTGAATACCCTGTTTAATTTTCTGATTTACTAATGATCTCTTCATCATTTTCACTCCTACAAATTATCAAGAATTTCACTCTTGTTTTGTTTTACTTTATTATGAGGATTTTCATGCTCTTTTTCATTTTCTTTTTTTCTTTTTGAATACAAAATTCCAATTATTGTTCCAACAGCAAAAATAGAAAGAATGACCATTAAAGTTCTCATAAAGCGTCTATGATAAGGATTTATCTCAAGGTAATCTATTGGAAAGTTTTGATCATTCAATATAAATTCTACTTCAAAATTTTCATCTTTATCCTTATCTTGATAGAATAAATATGATTTAAGGAGAACCGTATAATTTTTTTCATAATACAAATTAACAACCAAATCATTATTAAAATCCATGTTGAGATGATACGGTTCAAGGATCCTTACGTCTTTCCATAAATCAATTTTTTTTGTACTCCATTCCTTTTCCTCCACATGAACAGGAGATGGATCTATATATAAATTATAGGGATTTTCTACATTTAAAAATCTGTGGGTTCCGAAATCATTAAATTTTCGGGGGGTTAATTTTGAAGTATTCAACCAAAAAATTGAATATGTCCCATTATCCTTAAAAGCTTTAGTTGAATTAGTTAATGATTCTCTTCTATAAGAGAAATATGTTTTTAACGAATCCCCCTCACTATGATTTTCAAAATATTCCAAATGTGCTGAGCTAAAAAATAAGCCGAGATTTTCTAAAACAATTGGATCGGTAACATTTTCATAAATATAATATTCAATTGTCCCATTTTCTAAATGTAGTTTATTTCCATGAATATGCAAAGCAATTTTAAAACTATTTTTCGAGCTTTTTCCATTTATATTATAAAGATATTTGAG
>CAZEPC010000533.1:0-3174 GCA_964513765.1 uncultured archaeon | reverse complement strand
TGGCAGCCTTAGACAATTTCTTCGCAGTATTATTCCGCTTAGGGATAATGGTGGTTATTTATTATCTTTTATTCCAGAATTTTCATCGAAATTACAAAAAAAGCAAGAAGATGGGTCATGAAAACTCCTATTATAAGGGTTTCACCTTCTTTTTCTTCATCATGATGGTTTTTCATATTTTATACGGGCTTTATGAGTTGTACGTCCATACGGTCCCCAATCCGCTCGAAATAAAGCAAGAGTTCTCCTGGTATATTCGTACGGACGATTGGATCGGGGAGATCGTTCACAATCAGATGCGACCACTTTATCTCATCATATATTTCGTTATGGCTTTAGTGGTGGCCGCCCAAATTTACCCCTTGGAAAAGGCAAATGGATGGAAAAAGAATCCAGTAGGCAAATTGGTTATCGCATGTGCTTCTTCTTTGGGGCTTTTGTTTATACCGGCCATAGGGAATAGCCCTGCGGCGCTGGTGTTCGTTATTCTTGGGTTCTTTGGAATTGGGATCGGACTGTTGCTCAATATCTACATTAATATAAAACTCTATATGAAAACCGCGGGAGAGATTAAGAGAAGGGCCTTATACGCGGCTACCGCCTTCATTTTGTTCACTTTAGGCATCTTATGGTCTGTTGAACTTAGTTTTGGCGATGCAATCCATCCAGCCCTTACAAATCGGTGGGATGTGGTGATCGGGAGCGTAATTCAAGTGATTGCGGCCATTTTTTACTTGAAAGGATTTGGTTCCTTCGAGATTGCGGAAGGGGGAAAGAAAAGTACAAACAGACAGGAGAAATATTCATTTATCGAAAATCTCAAAGGCAATTTCACCCGATACGATATTCTTGACTGGCTTATTATCGGAGGGATCTTAGGATTTTGCTTATTGGCCTTGGCATGGATGGTTTATCCGGAAGAAAATGCATATTCCATCATGAAAGATACCATATCATTTCTGGGATCCATGGATGAGGATAATAATCCCCAAGGATGGTGGTTATTTAGCATTTCATTTGTAATATTTGGACTGATGCTTATTCCGGTGGCGTTATACCGGCATAAAAGAATGAAATTAGCGGGAAATGGGAAATTTATCAAGATTATCGAAGGAATGAGCTTTCTTTTCTACATCGTTGCCGCAATTGGGGTAATATTAATTGCAATGTTTCCCGATAATCAAGGGGAGGATTTTTACGCAGATTTCACCACCGGAAAAATACACAATAAAATTGCACTGGTAGCATTCGGCGGATTCGGTCTCGCGCTTCTCCTCGAATTTGTGGTGTTGATGGTTGATTCATTTACCACCAAGCATTTTAAGGTCAAATATTGGCTTCCGGTCTATATTATCTTCTTAACCGTTGCTGGCCTCACTGCTTATACCCAAATCAAATGGGAGATGATTTGTGAATCCAATTGTTGGCCCGGGGATGGAATTTACTCGTTCCCCTTATGGGAATGGATCGTTTTCTTCACTCTTTTCATGGTTCTCTATACCATTGCGTTAAGCATTCCCAATAATCTGGAAAAGCTGAAGAAAAAAGAGGAAATCCAACAATAGATACATTTTTACAATTTTTACCGAGTTTTCATTTTTTTCTCCTTGATTTCTTGATTTCTTTTTCTTTATTTCTTTCTTGATCATTTCACAACTTATTTATATCCAAAGAATAGGATTATAAGTATGGATGAAAACAACAAAAAACCAGAACCTCCAAAAGGAAAATCCGATGATAAGAATAAAAAATACCTTAATTTTTTGGAGATGGTTATAAGATCCCAAATTTAATAGCAATTTATAGTATGGCTGTGTAAAAACACCAAAATATATGCTTTTTTAGCTATGTATATTTTTTTTGAGTACTTATTTTTTATAACTCAATTATTTATTAGAAAAAATGGATTTTATCACCTAATTATGAAGAAATCGGCAAAAATAGGGCTTTCCCTCGGTTTAGTACTCTTGGTGGGAGGATTCACCTTCTTTGGACTTTATAAAGCAGGAAAGCTGGGATCACTCATTAAGGGCAATGAACTTTATTGCGAGGTGTGGTCGCAAAATGGACCAGATGGGGCTTCATTTGAATTCAAGGTTAATGATTTTACTGAGTACGATGATCTCAAACAGGGTTATTTGTGGGAATGTGAAGAAGTCATTGTAGAAACGCCAGAAGGGAAAAATTATTCATTAAATAAGGATTATAATATTAATATATATTCGGGGGAGGTTACCCGAAGGTGGGTGCTATACGGGCCAGCGAATGCGGGACTACCGAGCTCTGGCACCTATAAATTTTATTTTATACACAATGGATCCGTGGATTTGATTAAAACAGTCGAGTATGAACAGAATAATATCTCCTATCCCAAGGAAATTCAATGGAATCGGGATCAGAACGATTTGGAGGTAAATTGGAACGCCCCAGAGGGGGACAAATCGGAGGTTTGGTATAAAGTTCTTGTGTTTGGAGAGACAAATGCAAGCTTTTTCATTTCTCAACAATTCGATGATGGGAGCGTAGAGAGCGCCACACTTAAAGATGTCCCCTTGACCGTAGGCCATAATTATTCACTTAATGTTGCAATATATTATTCGGGAGGATATGCATATTCGGAGTACATCCCCTTTGAATGGCCTTCCCTTTGATTGTCATCAATAATTGATAAAATTTTCAGAACTTTCCAAATATTTTGGGATCCTCAAAATTATTTTGATGTGCTTCAGATTTCTTTTAAATATACGGAAAGCCTTTTGAAGAATGATGACATCTAAAAAGCAAACATATAAAAAATCAATTGTCATTCTTTCTGTGCTTACCTTTACTGTGAAATTAATAATCTCGTTGGTCGGTCTGCTATCGAATCAAGGACCAGGCACCTTTCAATTCACATCAATTTTCGAACAAACCATTGAAATCTATGGAAAAGGAATTTACCAATATGAATCTGCATTCAAGTCGCCAATTCTTAGAGGAACCGATTTATTTTTTGTAATTCTTGGTATTCCCGCCCTCGTTTATTCAACATGGAGATATAAAAAAACCGGAACGATCAAATCCAAATTAATGCATTTGGGGGTTTTAACTTGTTTTCTTTATAACTCGGCCTCTGTTGCATTTGCCACCCAATACAATAATTTTTATCTACTTTATCTCTTAAATTTCTCCACC
>CAZEPC010000532.1:0-3188 GCA_964513765.1 uncultured archaeon | reverse complement strand
TTTTCTTTTGGCAAGTTTATAATATCATTACAATTAGAGCTAGTTTTAATCTCAAAAGAGATGCGTTTTTTGCTTAAAAGAGAACTTAGAAAGATTGAAAGGTACCCCATTAATTAATATCCATGGATTGCACATTATTTACCAACTTCAAGGGAATTTCTAAAAAAAAGAAAATCAAAAGCAATTGCTGACCTCTCTGCCCAAACTCATTAAATTTTTTGAGAATACAAAACTTTTTTTTTATTGATTCTTTTAACATCTTAAGACAATTAAAACTAATTTATATTGTCATATACAGGTCCTTAGTGTAGTGGCCAAGCAAAAGATTCAATATCTTTTGGGCTAAGCATCGCGGGCCTTGACCCCGCTGACATAGGTTCGAATCCTATAGGACCTACCATTATTATTTTCTTTCTTTTTATTAATATCATATTATAACATCTATTTGTTGAGAGAGATTTTCCTTTGCATGAATATAAACAATGCTTTCGAGAAATGTGATTATCTTATCTCAATGATTTTTTTCTAATTCGATCCTGGGGATTTGAAGATATTTTCAAATGATAAATTTATTTTGGGATGCAAGCTTCCACCAACAGGACAAAGATTTCTCACTTTCTGGAATACATGATTAAATTTATGTTTAGGTTCATTTGTTGAGATAAAACTCTTTACAAAAATACTTTTTAGTCTTGCAGGAAATTCTTCCCTCCCTAAGATAAATCGCCTATCGATTGTGGCATGAACCTCAACTTTTATAGATTCTACATCTAGTTTTGCAAAAGATGTATAGTAAATCCAATTTGTTTCTAAACAAGCTGATAGGGCGCCAACAAGTGTGTGGACTGGGGTGGGTGCAGTTTCGTCCCCGCCGTTTACATGGGGTTCGTCTGTCCTAAATTGGTAGGTTTGCTTCGCGGTGATTGCCTTAACCCTTACCGCCGCATTTTCCTCTTGTTCGGCCACCACATGCACTCTCCCTATGGGGTTGAACCCCTTTATTTCTTCATTGTCTTTCTCTTTTCGTAATGTTGATTGCTTTTTGGATTCCTCTTGCTTTCTCTCCGGATTCATACATTTTGTACGTTCAAGCAACCTTTTTACACGTTTTTCATCAAGCAGCATAACTACTCTAAAAAAAGCTCGATATTTGAAAAAGATTTCAATTAAATTTTTAGAATATTGTCCATAAGCTTAAATATTTCTCAAACGATGCTCAATTAGATGAAGATAACTCTGAACTCGATAAAATGAATAAATTTAAGGTTCCTGGTGGGGTATAATTATGAATGATAATAATCGCGTAGAGAAAAATGAAAAAACAAAAAAGTCAAATCAGAGCAACGAGAAGTTGGTTAATTATGAAAATCACCGATACCGGGAAGATTTAGGTGGAGAGCATCGCTGGGGTGACTTAATCCAATTGATTTTTATGTTTATATTCCTGGTGATTTGGGTATGGGATTCTTTCTTTTTTCAATTCTGGCCGGTTCTCTCTAATTTTATCTCCTTATATATATCAGTGCCTCTAGGGGTGATGATCTTGGGCGTGTCCTGGTATTATGGTAGGATGGGGTTGCATATTGTGTTTGGGGAGATCCGGGATCCACCGGTTGTTATTCGAGAAGGCCCATTTGATTATTGCCGCCATCCAATCTATTTGGCTGCAATTTTCATGTATTTGGGGTTTGTGGTCATGACTTTTTCCACTCTTTCATTTTTGGTTTGGATTACAATTATTATTATGTATTTATACTTGGGCGAAGGGGAGGAAAAAATGCTCTTGGATAAGTTCGGGGAGGAGTATGAACGTTATATGGATGAAGTTCCAAAATGGATACCCCATTTAACAAACGAAAAAGGAGAAAAACCATAAAAAGAAACAATTATTAAGCAGTAAATACTTCATCATTCGCCGATGATGAAAAGGCATATGTTGGAGAAGTTCCATAAGTGAATATTTTTTCTTTTCATTTTGAAGAAATATTGATCCGAGGGAATATTCGATGAAAGTTTTCAATTTCTGAGGCATTGTTCTTTGGTTTTCTGTAAGTTTTCGTTCTCTTTTATGAATTATTACAAAGATATTTTTATTCCATATTTAAAATTATCCTATTATGAGTAATGGACAACTTGTGGAGGATTCGCTAAATCGGGGATTACGCGCCTTTAAGCAAAAAAAATACGAAGATGCAGAAAAATCATTTAATCAGGCCTATACTCTCCAAAATGATAATTTTACGGCAATATTCAATCTTGCTCGGACATTATTCCACCGAGGAAAAAAGAAAGAAGCTAAAGAGAAATTCAAAGAGGCTTTACGTCTTAACCAGAAATTGGTTAATCGTTGGATGCAATCTGACACAACATGCTTTGAAAGTTATGATTTCCGAAATAAGGAATATTGCTTGCAGGAGCCGATGACGAAAACCGAACTAGATGAAAACATCCAGAGCCTATTGGCTGAATTGTACTATGAATTACGGGATTGGGAACACGCAAAGTTTTGCTTCGATGAAGCAGTGAAAATTGAACCCGATAATGAAGATCTTAAGGAGAAAAGAGAGATTACCCGTGAAAATTGCGGTTTGACTAGCCATTAACTACCTAATTTGATCGATATTTGTATTGATGCTTCGCAGAGGGAATTAATTGGGGTTCCTTTGGGCTTTCAATATTTGAATATTATCCCTATTTCTTTCTTTTTGTCATTTCACTCTCTTATCTTTCATATTTTTCCCGATTTCGCCTATCTTTAGATTTTATTATGAAAAAATGTGAATTTTTTTAAATCTTTGTTTCCCTAGTCACAATGGTGTTTATGGAAAAAGAAGATCTCTTTTGTAGTAGTTGCGGTTCAGTTATTTCAAACGAGCAAGAAAGTTTTCAATGCTGGAATTGTGATTATATTGAGTGTTATAACTGTGGAGTTTCCCGTCTCTATGAAAATGAGGATGAAGCTGCCTCCAGAAAGCTTTTGCCCGATGATGTCGGATATTGCAATAATTGTGGAATGACTTGGGGAATGACGATTCTTCCTTTTTCATTAAAAGAGATTCAGTCAAAAAGGGCTGGTGTGGATATTCTGGGGGTTATGGAAGGTGAAGATCTAGTTCCAAAACAATGGGCTTCTCAAGCAGAGTCTAATGCTTTGTTTGAATCTAATAAGTCTCTTGTAGAAGATATGA
>CAZEPC010000531.1:0-3189 GCA_964513765.1 uncultured archaeon | reverse complement strand
TTTTGAAATGAAAAATTTTTCTCCTTAGAAAGAAATACCTCCTTTTTAATAGCTTTATTTCTTTCCCAAATTATAGAAATGAAATTTGGCAGGAATAGTCAAGTCTGGTCCACGACGCTGGACTCAGAATCCAGTGCATAGAGCCGCAAGGGTTCAAATCCCTTTTCCTGCACTCCTTTTTTAATCTATTTACTTGCCAATATTTACTCATTTTTCCAATTCATTCTCTAAGAATGAAAAAAATTTATTAAAAATGAAAGAGAAATAAAAAATAGAATAAAATGGCAAGCTCTAATGATAAAGTTGAAGATGAAGAGAAGGAAATCCGGGTATTTCAATTAAATGATGAAAAAGCAGAGTTTGAGGAATTAGAGATCCCAGAAGATATAGAACTCCATCAATTGTTGGATTCAGAACTCGTGCTGTATTTTGTTCAGCCGGATAAGTTTAAGAGTTTCATTTGGGCCGGGAGCGAGGCATCGACCAGAATGAAATTTATCGCTGCGAAAATGGCCACTAAGGTAAGGGATATGATAGGACCTGCCATAAGTATAAATACTGTGGATGAGGGTGACGAAAGCCATCCATTCAAAGTATTATTGGGTTTGGAGGAGGAAAGGGAAGAAGAATACGAGCAAACCGGGCCAATATATGAAGGGAAAGAAGAGGATGATGAATTACTGCAAGAATTACCTCTTGATAAGCTCAATGTTCTTTTAGAAAAATCAGGATGTCCGGAAGGATATAAAAGAGAATACGTGATAGCAGGAAAGGAGATTTATGCCTATCAAGAATACTATAATGAATATTTAGGGGAGATTATCAAAGAAAGAAAACTTTACAGACTTGATGACAGGGTCCCCGATGGAAAATATCGGGCAGAAGGGTTAGTGCCCAATGTGGTTATGAAATATAATAAAGTCATTTATACCGAGCTACTTCGACCGTTAAATCAAGAAGAGCTTGAAAAACAAGAAGAAATAGACCAAAAAATGATTGATTTAGAACAACCCGATAAACCCTTTATTCAATAATTACATCCTTAGTACCGAGGGTTTGATGCGATTATTGACTGCTAACTCATCACCTCATAGAAGAGAGAGGAGGGAGATTTCTTTGGCCCTCCACTACATGGAATATCTCAAATTATCCATAGTATTTTTTTACTTCTAATTTTAAGGATTCATTGCCCAGAATAATAGAAAAACGATTATCCAAAAAGATAGATTGAGAGTCAATGGGATTAAAGTCTCCATCATTAAAGAACCCACCTGCTTCCTTAAGGATGAGATAACCCGCCGCAAAGTCTACAGTCCGAATAGTTTCCCTCAGATCGACATATACATCAAGTGCACCTTGGGCAATTAAACAGCATTCAAGCGCACAACTGCCTAATATTCGGATTTTCCCAACGGATTTGAGAAATTCCATTTGAACCCGTTCCAATGTTTTTGAAAGTTTATTCGATTTAAAGGCCACAGCTACCATTGCTTTCCCTAATTCTTTAACTTCCGAACATTGAATCGGTTGGCTGTTAAGGAATGCCCCCTTTCCCTTTTCAGAGAGATATATATCTCGAGTGGCCAAATTTATCACGCAGCCCACTTTTATATCTGCGAAAGTTGGACCGTCTGCATAGGCAATTGAGATGGAGGAAAATGGAAGTCCACGGCTCGCATTTGAGGATCCATCTAAAGGATCAATTATGAAATAATTGTTAGTTTCTTTCCCCTTCTCATCATAATCGTAAATTCGTTCTTTCTGCCTAGAATCATAAAAATAGGTCCCTCGTTCTTCAGAGATGATAATGGCATCCTCCCCGTATGATTCTATGACCGAGAAAATTGCTTTTTCGGCGGTTTTATCCAGAGTGGTGGTCATATCTCCCCCTGCCCCTTCTTCAAGCTTTTCGGCACCTTTATGGGTGCCTATAAGGGATTTTATCCGATTATGGGCAGTATTCACCGCGTTTTGAAGTCTTGGGGTCCACTTATTTTCAAATTCCATTTTATATGCTGTCATAATATATGATAATAATTAGATGGAGGAGGGAAAAAATGTTTTGGTTGGTTAATTGAAAATTTGAACGCACGAAGATAACGAAGATAAAAAAAATGATAAGATTTCTCAAATCATATCATATATGTATTAATGTTTAGCTGAAAAGGCCATGTTTATCCATCATGGCTTGTGTTCTCATTCTTTCACGAGACAAGGATTTTGACATCTTATCATATTTATCCAATAATTTCTTATCCAGAGATGGTGGTATTTTCTTGAATGCAAATTCAAAATGCTTAAATTCAACCCCTGCGAAATCCTCTAACTGTTCCCGTATGGCTTGCATCCCCGCTTCCCGAACAACATTCTCTAAGTCCGCCCCGCTATAACCTTCAGACCGTTCCATATATCCCTTCAATCTCTTTCTGGTTTGTTCGGAGACTGGCATATCACGCATATGAACCTCCATAATTTTCTTTCTTCCAGTTTGATCGGGTGCTGGCACATAGATCAGTCGGTCAAATCTCCCAGGCCGTAATAGTGCGGGATCCAAAATATCGGGTCGATTTGTACTGGCAACGATGATAACACCTTGCCGGTCCTCGATACCATCCATTTCGACCAACAGTTGGTTGACCACCTGCATTCCCACATGATTGCCCGAACTTCCCATTCCACCACCACGGGTGGCCGCAATTGCATCTATTTCATCAAAATAAATAATGGAGGGTGCTGACATCCGTGCTTTCCTAAAGACCTCTCGGATGGCTTTTTCGCTCTCACCGACCCATTTTGAGAAGATTTCTGGACCTTTCACGGTCAAGAAGTTTATTTCAGATTCGGTGGCCACCGCCTTTGCTACTAAAGTTTTTCCGCATCCCGGTGGGCCATATAAAAGAATACCGTTCAATGGCCTAATACCCGCTTTTTTGTATAAATGCGGATACATAAGGGGCCATTCGACCGATTCAATCAATTCATTTTTAACGCTTTCCAAACCACCAATATCTTCCCAATTGACATCGGGAACATGAACAAGCAACTCCCTCATGGCACTCGGTTCAACCATTCTTAGGGCACTTCTAAAGTCATCATCGGTAATCTGTAATTCATCTAGTATATGAACGGGTATAGGCTTATCTAAATCAATTTTCGGTAAAATTTTACGGAGTGCGGACATCGCAGCCT
>CAZEPC010000530.1:0-3190 GCA_964513765.1 uncultured archaeon | reverse complement strand
TCTCCTCTGTCTGTCGAAGATATTTTGGAGAAGTTCTTCTCCATCGGCCCCCTCTAATTCTTCATTCTCATTCATTCCTTTTAGTTTTTGTTTCTAATTCTCCTTTCTCATTCATTCCTTTTAGTTAGTTGTGAATAGGCTAAAGATCGTATCTGGATATTACAGATTTTATTTTTTGCCCAATTAAACTATTTATTTTGAGTGGCGTGAAAGATTTAAACTTTTTATCGGATTTTGAAGAAAAAAAACAATCGGCATTTTTACACAGAAAAAAAATGAAACAGGACTCTCCCTTTAGAAATGATAATTCAGCAAAATATTCCGAAATTTCTGAGTATGATAATAGAAGCTCGATAAAAAAGAAACCAATAGGTGATATTAAAGCTGATGTGTATGCCATCTTAAAAACCGGTCAGATTCTGAAGAAAGGCTTTGATATGGGAAATGTGGATGAGAACTTTTATTTTCGTAGAATGCAGGGTTTTTATATGGAACTTTCAAATATTCAATCTCAACTTATTCCCTGGAACAAAAAGATCATAGATTTATTTTCAGATTTGAATATGGGACCAGAAATGAACACCGTCCTTACCTTAATCTCCGGCATTCAAGATTATCAATTTGATCATATTGCCCAACATTGGTCAATTGATCCCCTTCAATTAGGGCAAAATGTATCAGAAATCACTTCAAACTTCATTACATTACTGGATTATCTTCATATAACGGATGAAATGGATTATTATTTGCTATTTGATCTTCTGAAGGATCTTATTGGTGCATTATCAGAATATGAACTTTTTATAGATATTTATCAATCTTTGAAAACAATTGCCCATAATCTTACCAAAACCTCTGAAAATCTCTTTTCAGACCAAAGTTTTATCCAAAAGGTTGAAAACTCTATTAATACCCAATTTGAGAGGTTCAAGAGAAATTTAAAGTAAAAAAAACTATTTGTTGATAATTAATTATTTTTCTTTTTCTTCCATTGCTTCATCGTCTAAAGCAACAAAAACTATATTGTCTCCTCGAAGAATTAACCTATCAAACTCTTCCGACACCGGTTCATATGTTCCATCATCTTGTCTCTCATTGTAAATATAGGTAACATCCTCTAAGAGTATATTCAAATGCGGGTCATAGGATCGTAAAATCCCTTTAAACATCCTATTTCGCTTTACACGGACTACCACTGGTTTCTTTAATGAATAGTACAATTTTTCAATTGGATTTTTTGTTGATCTAGAGCGACTCATATACATAATTTTATGAAATAGTATTTATTAACTTTCTTTTCTTTAAATAGAATAATAGAATGAAATTTGATTCAGAAAAGCGCAATAAGGATGATAAAGATGATTTTTACTTTTGTTGCGTAAAAAATTGTCATAAGAAACTCAACAAGGATCAAATTGTGAAATTTAACAATTGTATTTTCTGTAAAAAGTGTTTCTCTCAAATGATAAAACAAAGTTTAATGGGCTAAAAAAAAATGACACTTCCACACTCCATTGAAAAACTTATTGAAGAATTATTCAAAACCCAAACAATTAAACCAAGTTATCGCATTCCGGATATTTTGTATGCAATAATGTTATTAGGAAAAGCCAATGAAAAGGGAAAAGGAATGGGGAGATATAAGCTCAGACAAAAAATCGGTTTGGGTGGGGGTTCGATTAAGACTTTGGTGGGGAAGTTAAAGGAACAAGATGTGATTGATGTATCGGATAAAAAACAGAGGGGGCATTTTTTAACCAAAAAAGGAAAAAAAATATACGAGGTGCTCACTGAAGTGATTCCAGTTCCCCAGAGGTTGAAAGATCCAAAAAATGAAATCGTTTTAGGGGATGTGGCCCATTATACGTGGATAAAGAGCAAATATGTTGATAACCATAATAATATTGGAATCAAACAGAGAGATGCCTCCATAAAAATTGGGGGAGAAGGTGCAACCTGTCTTGAATTCAACGGAGAAGGTTTTGTATTCCCTGGTGACCAAGAAAATCAGTTTTCTCTTTCATTGGATGCTCCTGAATTTAAAGAGTTACGGGAAAAGGATGTTTTGATCATAGGAGGGGCATCCAAAAAGAATCTTTCCGTTATCGCAACAATCGCAGCAGCTTTGAGTCTTTTTGATTGAACTTTTTCACAATTTCAATTGAAATTAAGTTCTGATGTATTTACTTTGTCAATTTCAGTTCTCTGGATATCTCGGGGAAGATTTCAAGATAATTCTCATAACATAATCCCTGGATAATATCATCTCTGATGTTTTCTTTTTCAAATAGAAGTATAGTTTCATGTAATCCATATACAGATAATTCATTGATTCCCAATCCTGAGTTCAAAATGATCCTTTGGGGATATGAGAATTTTCGATAAATATCCAAGACTTTTTCTGGTTTATACACGGTTTCACCTGTACCCGTTGATAATCCAATTTTTATATTTTCTCGCGGATCCCGTAATACCAATTTAATAACCTCCTCATCCGCCCGATTGATGATTGCCCTGGAAATCTTAGCTTTTTTTAACTCTTTAAGAATAAGAGAAACTTGTGCTACCTTATCGTTTTTGGGTGCTTGAATTATGACGGGCATTTGATACTTTCTTGCAAGAGAAAGCTGTCTTTTAAACGCCCGAAATTCCATTTTAGTTCCTCCTCCTAATCCTATTTCTCCAATTCCGATCACTTTTTTCTTGCGTAAGAATTCTTCCAAATGTGCGAGTGCAGTATCTAAGATATTTCGGTCATCCAAAGAAGGTGATGGGGGAATTCCCAAAACAGGATGAAGTCTTAGGTCCCATATTTTACAACGATCTACCTCTTTATCGCAAATCCACGTGTAAAAATCATAATAAGTTTGAGCACTCGTAGGCTCTACAGGTAAAATTGTTGGGCAAATTAAATCCCTTACTCCCATATAACGTATTTTTTTCAGGTCATGGGGTGATCGATATATTGAATATACCATATCTATTTTATGGCCTGATTTTTTTCCTCCAGATGTTAAGCTTGATTTCTGAAACATAATATATTATTCTATGGTTTATATCCATATATTTTTTTAGTAGCTTCATAAGGAAAAGAGAAATAAGTTGTAGAAAAAAAATTTCAAAGACATAATAATATTTTTTTCCTAAATATTTCTTATCGTCCGCTTTTAAAGAAAAAATATTTGCTGGT
>CAZEPC010000529.1:597-3193 GCA_964513765.1 uncultured archaeon | reverse complement strand
ATCCGAAACCATATATGTAACTCCGCGATTGGGATAAAAAAAAGTTAATTTTTGTTTTGATGAACTGCGGATGTTGACAGGTTTAATCGTTCCTATTATTTAATTTCAAATTCGCTTTTTATCAGTATCCTTTCATCAGAGCTGGCTCCCACGAAAACTGTATATTTCCCGGATTCCAAGAGCCATTGCCGGGTTTTTGGGTTATATATACGAAGATCACTTATATCCAGAGGAATTTGGATCCTTTTAGTCTCCCTTGGCTTGAGCCTAGTTCTGTGGAATCCCTTTAATTCCTTTGGGGCTCTCTTCCAATCACTCTCATCCGCATAGCCCACATATACTTGGGTGATTTCCTCCCCTGTCTTCTCTCCAATATTTGCACAATCAATAGAAATGAGGAGATTTTGCTCTTCAGATTCGATGATATCTTTATCTAATTTTAGATTGTTATATTCAAATTCGGTATAACTGAGTCCATGACCAAAATGGAACGCGGGTTTTTGGGCCAATGTGTCTATAAGTCGATATCCGTGCAGATAATCGTAGGTTATCTCTTTGGCTTTTCGCTCAAAGTAAGATAATTGATCTTCGGAGGTTGGAAACACACAGGGTAATTTTCCGCTGGGATTCACATCTCCAAAGATTATCTGAGCCAGTGCCCTTCCTCCCATCATGCCCGGATACCATGCCATAAGGATCCCGGGGATATTATGCCGCCATTTCTCGGTGATGATTGCGCTTCCCCCCTCCATGACAACTATTGTGTTTGGGTTGGCTTGGGAAAGAGAATTTATTAAGGCCTCGTCCTCGGGTTTCAAGGTGAGTGATTTTCGATCTCCTCCATAATATACGATATATTCTCCCTCCTCTTTATAGGTATATCCAGTTACTATGATGACCGCATCTACCTCCTTAGCGGCTTCGGTTGCTTTTTCTATTTTGTTTCCTTTCTCATAGATTATCTCGATGTTTTGTTCCGTTTCTTTTTTTGCCCGATTTTTTAACCCCTGCAAGGGTGTGATAATAAAGGGTGGATATACTTGGCTGCTTCCCTTATCTCCCACATTTTCCGTATCCGCCAGTTCGCCCACCACCAAGATTTTTTCAATTCCTTGTTTGTTGGGTTGAAGAGGGAGGATCCTATCTTCATTTTTTAGCAAAACGATCCCTTTTTGAGCCGCCTCTAAGGCCAGTTCTTGATGCTCTTCGGAAGCCACTTTTTCTTTATGATACAATTCGGGATCGGAAGTATGGGCAAAACGGATTTTTTGGTATAATATTCGCGATACACTCTCATTGACTTGTTTCTCGGTAATTTTTCCCTTTTTCAACAATTTTAAGAGCTTTTTTGGTCTCATTCTCCATCGATGGGGCATTTCAATGTCCATTCCCCCCTTTACTGCCTTTTCCCCGTCTCTAACCCCCAGAGTAAAATCGGAGATTACAAATCCCTTAAACCCCCAATCTTCTTTAAGGATGTCGGTAAGGAGGTGATGATTGTGCCCGCAGTATTCTCCGTTTACTTTATTATAGGCGGACATGATTGAAGCTACTCCGGCGTCCACGCATCGTTTGAAATGGGGAAGATATATTTCCCTCAAAGTACGTTCATCAACTTGAACATCTACCTTAAAACGCATATTTTCCATGCTATTGCATATGTAATGCTTGGCACATGCCATAACCTTATGAGATTGTACTCCCTCGGTGAGGGCTACCCCCATCTTTCCCAAATGGAACGGGTCCTCGCCGTAAGTTTCTTGTGCTCTCCCCCATGCTGGATGTCTGAGTAAATTAATGCACACTCCCCCGTAAAAATTGACTCCATGTGCCCGTAACTCGATCGCAATGGCATTTCCGATCCGTTCCTCTAAATCCGTATCAAAGGCTGCCCCTCTCGCCATCGAAACTGGGAAACAAGTTGATTCTCCCAAAACACATCCGCGCGGACCATCACCAAATAAAACACCGGGAATTCCCAGCTTTTCATCGACCCCTGCCGGGATAGGATAATAATTGTACCGATACCCCATTTTGATAAGTCCCCAAAGTAGGGGTTCATCTCCGCTCATCTGTTTGACTTTTTGCTCAAGAGACATTCTCTTGAGGACATTTTCAGTGGCTTTTTGAATTTTCTCTTCGGATCCCTCCTCGTCTGCGAGATCCACGAACTTATTCCAATCGATTTGATTCTTATTCTCTCTATTTTCATTCATTGTTATATTTTAATTGAGGAAGATGAAAAATAAGCTTTTTGTGATGAATCAATGAAAAATCAATGAAAAATCAATTGGGCCATCGGCCCCAATATTATACTATTGATTCCTCTTGGTAATCCTTTATTTTTTCAATTACGGTATTCAAATCGAGTTTATTGAATTGTTCTTGGGTTTTGAAATTTTTAAGGCTGAATTTGCCCGATTTCAATTCCCGGGGACCCAAAAAGATCATGAATGGAATACTCATTCTATCTACATATTTGGCAGAGGATCCAAATGATCTCCCCATTAAATCGGTTTCTACCCGGAGCCCCTTTTTTCTGAGTTTTTGAGCAATTTTAACTCCGTAATCTACCGTGGTTTCCTTTGTTCCGATA
>CAZEPC010000529.1:0-587 GCA_964513765.1 uncultured archaeon | reverse complement strand
GCACTTGCCGGAATCTTTTCGAAAGCCCCTATTTCCTCCATCGCCAGTAAGAGTCTTTCAAATCCAAAGGCAAATCCGGTGGCGGGCGTTTCCTCTCCTCCGTAATCACCCACGAGTTTATTGTACCTTCCCCCCCCACAAACTTGCTTTTGTTTGCCTAAGGCGGGGATATCAATTTCAAATACCATATCGGTGTAATAATCGAGCCCTCTGGCGATTCCGCAATCAAACACATATTCCGCCACGCCCCCTGCCTCAATGAGATCACAAATATCATTGATCTTGGTCTCCTTGATTGAATTGATGGTCTTTGGGTTTCCTTTAAACACATCCAGAAGTTTTTCCTCTACCTCATCTGCTTTGCCCTCCAAATAAAGAAGATTTTCTAAATCCTCGATAATTTCCCGGTCTATCTCTAATTCGCTCATGGCTCCGTAATAATCATCAATCAGGTCCTCTTTCGTGTTTTCCTCCAAAGCTCCGATCTCCAGTTTTCTGAGCGAGCTGGTTATCCGGTCAATTATTCCAAATATCTTATTTTGAATGGTATCCTCCATCTCTTTTTCCTCGAGGTAGGTGCGCAGTAT
>CAZEPC010000528.1:0-3193 GCA_964513765.1 uncultured archaeon | reverse complement strand
CTGTTCTTTCCACAATTCTAAACTTTCTGTCATAGTTGATCATTTCCTTTGTAATGCTGGCATGGAAAAAAAAAGAGTTCCTGAAAACATTTGTATTCCAAATGTCTCCACAGAATATATAAAAAATGACAAAAATCCCGTTATCACTCGGCGAATCAATGCGGGTTAGACCATTTCCTGATTAATTGTCCGAAGGTATCCCCATCTCTGGAAATCTCCAAACTTTCGGATGTTTCAATGGCCCTTACCGACAGATTCGCATCAATATATACAATCAAGATGTGGACGGGGCTTCCGTGAAGAACGATATGAGTAAAGGGGAATTTCTTTACCTTCTCTAAATAGGATTGCTCCACCCGAAATTGGATTTTTTCATTGCAAATCGGGCATCGGTGGGCCATCTTAATCTTTTTGCGGGCTTGATGCACGCCCAAGGCTTCTTTCCTATTGGAATTGGATTTTTTATCATTCGCGGTATTCATATTTTTTCCTATTAACATAGCAAAGTTACTCTCTATTTCCTTATAAAAGAGAAAAAAACTCGATGAAAATTAAAAATCAATATGAATCACAAGTTGGGAATAAAATTAATGAATGAATAATTTTTTATTCATTCACTTTCTTTATGATATTAAATATTAAATATTATTTGTTGATCTGAAAATGCAAAAAATTGTTGTTATTATGGGAACTGCCCGGAAGAAAAATACCTATGATGCTTTAAAGCATTTCGAACACGGCTTGAAAGAATACGGAGAATTTGAGTTTGAATACATCTTTTTGCATGAATATCATCTTGAATTCTGTAACGGGTGCTTGACATGTTTAAATTATGGGGAAGAAAAATGCCCATTTAAAGATGACAGAGAAAAATTATTGGAAACATTGGAATGGGCAGATGGTGTTGTTTTTGCCTCCCCGAATTATGCGTTCCATGTATCTGGCCGAATGAAAAATTTTCTGGATCGATTCGCGTATTTTTACCACCGACCCCATTTCTTCGGAAAGGTATGTACCGCAATAGTATCTCAAGGTGTTTTTGGGGGAAAGAAAATCAGGAAATATTTGGAATCTATGGGTGAGAATTTCGGATTCCGTCCCGTAAAAGGTGCCTGCGTTACAACCTACGATCCTCGAACCGAGAAACAGAATAAAAAAATGGTCAAAACAATGCAAAAGGCCTCTAAAAGATTTTATAAATCACTTCAAAAACCCCGCTTTCCCTCTCCTAGCTTGTTCCGCTTGATGATGTTCCGGATTTCACGGAATATGATAAAAAACATCGATCCCAAGTATCGCGATCACCAACATTTTAAAGAAAAGGGATGGTTTGAATCAGATTACTACTATGATGTTTCTTTTGGGATTGGAAAAAAGATAGTGGGGAAGTTTTTTGATTGGATGGGTCGATTGATTGCAAAAACCCAATAAGGAACTTTTTTTTTTAAAAATATACCGAGTGAAAGGGAATATGGTCAGTAAGAAAGAAAAAATAAAACGGTCCGCCAAGGAATTATTTGCGTCCCAGGGATTTAAAAATACCAAGGTTAAACAGATCATGAACACGGCCGATATGGCCGCCGGGACATTTTATAATTATTTTTCCTCAAAAGATTCCCTCTTTATGGAGATATTTTTGGAGGAAAATGTTAAGTTAAAGCGACGTATTACGAAAAATCTCAATATCGACGGCGATCCCATGAAGGTCATGAAAAAGATGATGTTCATGAACCAAAAAGGAATGATGAAGAACCCTATACTAAGCGAATGGTATAATAAGGATATCTTCGAAAAAATTGAGCGGAAATACAGAAAAGAGCACGGTATCGAAAAAATGGAATTCCTCTATCAGGATTTTTTAAAGATCGTAAAAAAATGGCAGCAGAGCGGAAAAATCCGGCAAGATATGAATGTCAAGATGATTATGGCGATCTTCACCGCCCTTATTAATATAGATGCCCATAAAGATGAGATTGGGATTCAATACTTTCCCGAATTGATGGAATATATGGCCCAGTTCGTAATGGATGGGTTAACTCCCGATTCAATATCTGCCAAAAACCGAAGTAATCAATAATTTTTTTAAAAATTACTTTTTCAAAAATGCTTCGATATTTGTCCTCTTTACGTCCGATGGGGCCAAAGAACTTTTATGTTTGGTTTTTGTCTTATTTTTCGACATTGATGTTGGTGTGGATTTTTCTGCTTCTTTTGTAATGCAAGCTTTGTTTTGTTCCTTTTTGTGGATTTTTTGCTTCTCCTTCTTGTGGTTTTTAAGTCGTTTCTTTGCCTTCTTCATTCCTAATGGAACGTTAATTTCCTTGACAAATAACTTCGCATATTCAGCGTTAATTAATCTTAATGATTTCTCAATCTCCTTGACCAATTCCTTACCGGGGCACATATTATGGGCAGGTGTTATGGCGGTTCTCCGTACCTTTCTTCTCTGAATCAACCCATATAAGGTAGAGGCCAACCACAAACCGCCGCCCAAACCCCCTATAATGAGCGGGACCAATCCTCCAATCCAGAATGCCAACCCGGATGCAAGCGTAAAGATTGCCATGGATCCCAAGTTCAATCGCTTTTGGAAGGTGTAGATTTGATCCATTTTGCCGTTCATCAAGATCCTTTGCCTTTGATCGCGGATTTGGGTTTGATACGCTTCCAGTTTGCCGGATATATATCTGCAAAATTGGGTGAGATCCACTTCTAATTCCTCCCCGGCGGTGAGGAAATAGTAGCCTGCTTTGGGGATCCCCGTTAATCTCATCGGAAGAATTTCACGGTTTTTAGGTGTGTGCTTGAGGAGGGTGAGGGCTGAAAAGGAGATCTCCATTTGCCGCCCGTTAATCTTTATTCGGGACAGCGATCCTTTATAGGAGATTTTAGAAAAAATCTTGTCCAAGATGTCCAGTATTGCTTTCCTGGTATGCTCCGCGGCGGAATGATTGATATTGCTCCTCGATTTAGATTTATGTTTTGATTTCAGCGGTGTGCTTGAGAGGTGTGTCCTTGTACCCTCTTTTATTGCATTCACCATCGGAACATAACGGCGGTATGGCCCTAAGAAGTATCGTGTGAGGATGGTTTGATTCAAAGGTTTTGGCAGGTTCGATTCGTATTGATTCATTCTCGGGGAATCTATCGGGTGGTTGAGGGGGGCAAACTTCAAAAAGCACAAATGTAAAAT
>CAZEPC010000527.1:0-3211 GCA_964513765.1 uncultured archaeon | reverse complement strand
ATCGTCAAATTAAGGAGATTTCTCATACTCAGAGACCGAGAGATCTTGACAAAGATCAAGTGGATGAATATGTGCATTTCCTTATAGACTTTGAGGGTGAAATAACTGGTAATGCAATTGCTTCTTTTTTAGGGCCGAGACATAATTGTGTAGAGGTCTATGGGATGGAAGGATATATGAGGACATTCGATTTCAACCGTAAAAACGGCACACAAACCATAGAACAAGATATCCACGGGAATGATATAATCGAAACAAAAGAGATCAAAAATGAGGACTTTTATACGAAGGAGATTGATGCTTTTTCGGAAGCGATTCTGAACGAATCAGATATACCCGTTCACGGGAGTGAGGGCTTGATTAATCAGAGGATTATCGATAGAGTTAATCAAGAAGGAATTTAAGTTGATCAAAATCATTAATCTCATTCGATTACATTTAGTGGCCTTTTTTTATATACTCTTTTTTTTAAATTTCCTTATAAATGTAGTGGATTTTGATCTTAGTTCAAGTCTTGACTTTCAAGCAGTCTCGCATTTTTTATGGCTTCTAGGGTTGCAAGTTCTAAAATAAAATAAATTCCACACATATGTCCAAATTGGACACATTAAAATATCAATATTAATCATAAATATATAAGGACGATGTGTCCATATTGGACATATTAAAAATCAGAAAGTGTTGAAAAATGCATAGAAAAAATGGACAAAAAAAGCAATTTGAGAACGAAAACAGATATCCCCATAATCCAGAAGAAGGGTATCCCCCCAACAAGTCACCAAGACATCGTATGGAAGCATCAAGACACAGAGGAGGTCCCCCACATCAAGGGCCACCAGGACCATCAGGGCCACCACCCAAATTTCCTTTTTTTGCCCCTCCCCCACCAGGCATGGAACATCCAAGACCACCGCATAAACCTCCCTTTCCCTTTAAACGGGATGTTATAAAACGAATCCAAGATCTTTTTTTGTTAATCATCATTGAAGGGCAAGGAAAACAAGGGGTAACTGCATATCAATTGGAAAAGCAGTATAAATACCCCCGAACGAGCGCAACGCGGAGCCTAGAATCTTTAGAAGGGCAACTTATATTGGAAAGCATAGAAAAAACCGAGGATGGACGGAATCAAAAGATATATCTATTAACCGACAAGGGAAAAGAGGAACTTGATGACATGAAGCGAAATTGGGCCGGGAGAATTGCTATGTGGACCGAAATGATCCCCCCGGAAAAGTTTGGGCACCCCCTTAAAGAACCTATCTTTAAAGGAAAGGTCATTGAACATTTAAACCACGCTGAAACCAAGGAAGAAGTGAAGGATGTGATCACAGGGGTTCGGGCTCAGCTCACAACCTTAATAAGCAGAAACCAAAAACGCAGAGAACTATTGGAAAATGTAAAAAAGAGGATCAGCTCTCTAATTGATTTTGTGGACAATGTGAAAGAATTTTCCAAAAAAGAGATAATTGAAAAAATCCATAGAGAATTTTAATAATACCCCTTCCTTTGAGGATAGATTCATCGAAAATAAAGGAAGGAAAATGCCCGAAGCAAGGAAACAAAATATCGGGGAAATTGGGTGAAATATTTGAATTTGGTTTTCCCGTGTTTCCTTTTGATATATCTAATCGGAATTTCCTTATTTTTTTTTGCCACTTTGGAGAGCATGGCATTGATTTCCAAATGAATATTAAAATCTGTCCCTTTAAGAGGTAGATGAGAAATGAGATCAGATTGGAACGCCCTATAACCAGTGGTATAATCGGAAATATTGGTTCTCAAAAAAAGACCAACTATTTTGTTGAAAAGTTTGCTTATTAAAAAGCGGCGAATTGGATGAAAAGGTGATTGGTATTTCATGTATCTTGCCCCTAACACGAATTCATTTCCTTCTAAGAGGAAATTAATCATTTTAGCCAGATACAGAGGCGGATGTGATAAATCTGCATCCATAGTAATAATATATGTACAATTTTTAATCAAATCTTTCGATAAAATTAAGCGGAGAAAAGTTCCAATCCTCACATCATTCCTATTCAATCTAAAACTGAGGATGTTAGACCTATTTTGGGCATATTCGGAAATTATTTCAGATGAATTGTCTGTGCTGAAATGGTCTAAAAGAATAAGGGCAAATGAACATTCGGGATGCGCTTCCTTCATGATTTTCATAATTTGAGGAATGAGAATCCGGAGATTTTTTTCTTCATTTTTAATGGGGATTATTATAAATAATTCATAATTCTTCGCCGTCATTTCAGCACCTATCTTTTATTTAACTGATTACTATCCTTTCCGTATTCTTACTTAACGAAATTGCTTAAATCTTATGAATATCTAAAATTTCGGTATGTCTAATATTTTTTTGTTTTTTATGGATTTTGCACCCAAAATGAGAGGAGCGGTATGTTCAGCCGCGGCGATCACATCAAGTTCTTGTGGTTTATTGTTTAGAGTTCTTTTTACAATGGATTCAAACATTACAGAATCTGCCCCGTAATGTCCCCCTTCGGCAGTATTAATTCCATCTCTGATGAGATCCTTATTCGTGAGAAGCTTTGATTCTTGCTGATGACGTTGAGGATACCTTCTTTTTTTAGGAGGGACAAAATACCAATGATTTCGTTGCTGAAGCTCGGGTTTATCCCCCATATCGGGTGCATGCTCATCCAACTGGTTGCTCGCTCCCTCAAAAATAGCCCCAGAACCCCAAAAATTATATGCAATTCTATGTTTTTTAAGGATCCCGCCCCGTATTATCTTACAGATTACACCGGATTTCATAGTGATAATCCCCAAGTTAAATGTTTGGCCCCTTAAGCGTTGGGGCGGCATTATTTTATTTCCCACTGCCTGCACTTGGATGGGCCAATCTCTTTCTTTGGCATTCAAAACATAATGGAGGGGACCAAATGTGTGAGGATATTGTATAGGCAGAAATTTCTTTTTTCCTCGCCAAGTCGGAATCCATTGCCGCATCCTTGGTTTTCCTGGGATGGAATCTCCCATCCCTTTTCCATAATCAGCATCCGGATCATATGAATGTCCATATTGGGCATTTTCTTTCATCAATAAACCCTCAACGGAATGTGAATATTCTCCTTCGCAGTAGTAAATTTCACCGAAATCCCCCATTTTGTTATGTTTTGCGCAAAATTTAGGCTGAAGCATCCAACAATAATTTTCCAAATAGACAAAATGGCCTGCC
>CAZEPC010000526.1:2981-3216 GCA_964513765.1 uncultured archaeon | reverse complement strand
CCTTTCGCGGGTTCTTTGTGGCGGGGAGTAGTGAGCTGACCAGGGAAGAAAAGGCGGACATTACCCTTATGCTTAAAAAACATCATTCGGAACTTATCAATTTGTAATTTTCTGTTTTATTTAAACTATCCTCTTAGCCGATCTCCTCTTTGTACAAATTGTTCTAGCGGCTATTTTATCTTTATGCTACCACTTATTCTTTTACTAGATCTTGTTCCTTCTATTGTTTTTGTTT
>CAZEPC010000526.1:0-2881 GCA_964513765.1 uncultured archaeon | reverse complement strand
TAGTGGTTGTTTTTGTTTTAGTGGTTGTTTTTGTTTTAGTGGTTGTTTTTGTTTTAGTGGTTGTTTTTGTTTTTGTGGTTAAACTTAATTTTCTTTCCTTTTTCCCGATCGAGAATTGATAAGTTGTGCATCAAGCGTTTTTTGTTCAAATAGGCGTTGAATTCTTCATCATCCTCCATATTTATTCCTTCTTCATATGCCCCCATAACGAAGGATTTGGCGATGCCCCAATTATTTGGGTTCTCTGCGAGATCAATCATTTCATCTTTAATATCGGTGAGCGTTTGGGCTAAATTGATAACTTGCTCTTGCGAAAGGATCCCCTTTTTTTGTAAAAATTTGAAATATTGGGTTAAGACAGGTGGGAGGGAGGTAAAGAAATCTGATTGCATACTGGCCTTTCGGGGGAGGATATTCAGACATAAATCCCTCAAAGAATCCCGATCCCATTTCTCAATGGGGCAAGAATGGTAACTATACATATTAAGTGCGACTAAATGGGTTATATCTTTTACATAATCTCGCTGCGTTTCGGTAAGGTTCTTGATAAGATCCGTTTCCAAGAAATCGCTTGTTAAATCTTCATTTTCATCCTCGATTCGATGTAGTTCTTCCTCGGAATACGAGGGTATGTCTGCTTGATCGGAAATTTGATCGGCTTTCCTAGGTATGTTTTCCGCTTGGATTTCTTTGCTTATGATTCGTATTGCATTTTGCTTAATCCGCTTATTCAAGACCTTTTCCATTGACAGCTTTTGGATGAAATCCGTCAATACTTGTTTTATCTGATCCACGGGCATTTTACCTATGTCCCGTCCGTATTTTTCTGGAAGGATTTGTGTAATAAATTCTTTGATGAAAGTTATGTTAAATTGGCTCCTTGTGTATTTATCGTTATTGTGATCAACGTATTCTTTTAGAAAAGTGATAATGAGCTTTTTTCTCAGTTTAAACTCGTTCCTGGAGCGGGAGGTTGCCTTGATTTTCTTTAAATAGTTAGTTAATACGCCTTTACATTGTGAGACAAATCTTTTGAGTTGGAAGTGGTTCATTTGGAATAATCAAGCAACCAAGCAACTTAAAACCTATTAAGAATCGGTTAATATCTTGATGCGCGGTATCGACCAAGATTTCGTTACTAAAATGCATATAAAGGAAATCTTACAGAGACAAATGTTTTTTTGTCTGAGAAAATATCCTATTAATATAATATATTAAAAGAGGCGGATGTTTTTCTGTCTTAATAAAATGGGAAGAAATCCAAAACATTCCAAAAAGCATCAAAAACGGGCAAAAAGAAGGACATTCAAGGGGAAAAAAGTCGGTAAAGAATTGAAATCGAAAACCCTTTTTGATCTACGAGGTTTTGCAAAAAGCCCCAAATTACCTTCAGTAAATCGAATGAATATTATTGAGAAGAATCATCGGGAGGTTTTATTTGAGATCGAAGCTACTATCATGGAACATTTCAAAAAAGGACAAGGGTTGTTTCATAAACAAACTCTTGATGATTTATCGGTATCCAGGGTAATTGCCCGACTCTTATGGCAGAAAATTCATTGGAAATACAAAAATAAGAGATGCTCCCAAAATATTATTCAAAAACTAAACCTTTCCAAGAAAGAAAATAAATTGGCGAAGGACATATATGGAATCATAAAGAAGTACTATAAAAAATATATTGAGGAAATAAAGAGAAAAAAGAAAAAGAGTAATAATATCGGCAAGAGATTGAAAACTCTCGGCCAAAAAGCCTTATTAGAAAGAGATACAGATCTAAGAAAAACAAACCTTTCCTACACAAAAAAACATTTATGGGAAATATTAGCATGCATTTATGATAGTTGTATTTTTTGGGATCAAAAAGAGGGATATCATACCGCATATTTGGATTTCATTGAACCCAGGGTTCCCACTATGAGCGAACTTGAAGAAACGATATTGGAGATGGATGAAGAAATAGAAATGGAAAAACAGCTGGAAAAACAACTTGAAAAACTAAATAGGGAAATCGAAGGGGATCCAGAGCAAGAAAACAAAATATATCTTAAGAGAGTTACTGACAGACGAAATCAAGTGAAGAAACTCAGGTATTCCACCAATGAATTAAAGGGATATCAACATATCTCTGATGGAATTTATCAGTTTTGGGAAATACATACAATGGAACATGATAAAAACCAGATTCAAAAGGGGCTAGGAAATGTTGAGAGCAGCCTTAAGAAAGCCCTCAAATATCATACCCGAAATTTGGAATTAAATCATTCCCTTATGGCAATTCATCTCTATAAGAAAGAATACACTGCCATAACAAAACTTTACAAAAATATGGATAGATCCCTGAAAAATGATTTTTACTCCTTGATGTTCCTTGGATTGGCTTATTCTCAAATGGGAGAGTACCAGAAAGCGATAAACGCATATAAAAAACAAGAGAAAATGGCCGAATATAAGGAACAAAGGGCCTCAGTCTTAGCCAAATTAGGGTATGTATATGAAGGTATTCAAGACTTTGAACGGGCAATCAAGTCCTTTAAAAAAGCCTTTGCTTTAGATAACACTTTGGATTTTATCCAATCCGAAATAGAAAAAATAAACGCAGTTCGTCAATTAAATGAAGAAAAAAATGAAAAAGGAGAAGAACCAATCAAAATACAAATGACCAATAGCTATGATTTTATGGATCTTGTAGCAACAAACATATATATGATGGATGAGGTTCATTTTATTGGCAATACTACCCTCCAAGACCAGCTTCTCGGCAAGCGATAAAACCCACAATAAGAAGGGCGCTGATATATCTTTACCGATATCTTTGCGTATGTCTTTAATTGATAACGGAATTGCGGGTTTTAATTGATAACGGAATTGCGGGTTTTAA
>CAZEPC010000525.1:0-3229 GCA_964513765.1 uncultured archaeon | reverse complement strand
GCGAAATTCATCCCCACCCTAAAGTGATGGGGACTTCTTTCGCATTTCGTTAAATCATTAGGCTTTTTGTTATAATTCTGAAGTATGGAAGAGAATAGGCTCTCTTATGATAATAAAGGATTTATGATTGATAATGAGAGATGTTTTATTTATTCTGGGGAAATGCATCATTTTCGTGTCCACCCTAAATTATGGAAAGATTGATTTGTTCGTATGAAACGTGCGCATCCAAATTGCACTGGGGCATTAGGATCCATTTCTATTCTCTTTTAGTGTTGGCCACCACAATTGGGTTTGAAGTTTTATGGCGCAAAAGAGATACAAAGGAATTGGGTTTGAAGTTTTATGGCGCAAAAGAGATACAAAGGAATTGGGTTTGAAGGGTATTTCAGAGGGATGGTTTCACCCGACTATGATGCTTTTTTCATCACGACATGATAAGGGCAAGGATAACCATACCTATCATAGAGTTTCTTTATCAAGTATCAATAAATCACCATCTTTTCGGATAAAATAAGATTGCCCTTGTTCATCAGCAAGAATCTTTAACTTATTTTCATTTATTTTTAGCATCTGGGCGGCCCGGGAGATCTTAACTGTCTTGTAAATTTTTAGCACATTCAAAATTTGATTCTCTTATTATGAAAACAATCATTTGAAAATTTGATCGATTTTTTAGGAAATAAAGATTTTACCTCTTTGTAATTATTTACAAGGAGTATTTAACATGAGTTTCATTGCAAAATACGGATCGGTGCTGTTCAGCCTCGCGGGAATCCTTTGTTTCGTGGCTTTAGGTCATTTTAAGGTAGGAAAATATCCAGAACCCCTTCCGCAGGCGGAAAATAAAAAACGGGAAATTATTGAGGTACTCGGAATTTGGGGGATCAATTTTACGGGAATGTGGTTGTTTTGGTGGTTGGCTATGAGTCCCGATAAGGATATTCCCTCTTTTAGGATTAGTTCGGAGATTAGCATCCATTTCTATTCTCTTTTAGTGTTGGCCACCACAATTGGGTTTGAAGTTTTATGGCGCAAAAGAGATGCAAAGGAATTGGGTTTGAAGGGTATTTCAGAGAGATGGTTTCACCCGACTATGATGGGCTTGGTCTTGGTTGGTATTTGGTCCGCTGTTGCCCTTACTACAGGTACTTCCCAAGAATATAGTTATCAATATTTCATCTATTTTCTATTTACACCGGCATTTTTGGAAGAATGGGAATCGCGTTCGGTATATCAAACGAAAATGGAGAGGGTATTTGGGGTGAAAAAGGCATGGATATTCGCGGGAATTTTATTCGGGTTGCTCCACATTCCTACTGATTTTTATGGGGCACAATGGATTTCTGTGGGAGAGGATATTGGATTTGCCTTGCTCAATTTATTTCAGCAGATTTCTCTGGGCTGGATATTTGGATTAATCTTCACGAAAACCCGATCAATTTGGCCGGCGGTTATAATTCACTATCTATATGATTTCTTGCCGAATTTAATTGTTTCATTGGGTATTATGTAATTTTGGATTACCTCTCAACAACCATTGCTTACTTTTTTCTTTTTAGTTAGTTAGATTTTATGTGGGAAAAATCCCACAGGAATTAAAACTAAAAAATGACTTAATTCATCTCCAGAATGATCTTGATTTAAAAATCTGAAATTCTTATTAACAGATATGAATCTAACTTTAGATCAATTAGAAATCAGCAAAAATTTAGAAATCGATAACGCCCCAATTATCCAATCGGCAATAGACAAGATCTTTAAGGATGGTGGGGGAAGTCTCATTGTACCGGCTGGTCTTAAAATAATGGCTGGACCCTTTGAACTCAAATCCCATGTCCATATTCATTTAGGTGCAAATTCGGAAATTATTGCGAATCCCGATGAATCTGTTTATAACAGAAGTGCTTTCAAAGAAAACCGGGGGGAGGGAACGGTTTGGATTTATGCAAAGGATGCTGAGAATATTTCAATTGATGGAACTGGATCCCTCAATGGAAATGATACCGCATTTCTCGGGGAGGATCTGGGTCATTCTTATGAAATTAAACCCTTTACGGATGTTGATTTACGCCCACATCTTATGCTCCTTGAGGGTTGTACAAATGTAAGCATCCGTGATATAACCTTCAAGAGGTCATGCTATTGGTGCTTGCATTTAGCTGGATGCAATGATGTGTCGGTTTTGGGAGTGCGAATACTTAATTCTTTAAAAGTCAGGAATTCAGATGGGATCGATATTGATCATAGCTCCCATATTCGTATTAGTGATTGTTATATTGAATCGGGGGATGATTGTATTTGTCTGAAAAATCGAAGGGAATACGAGGAATATGGGGATTGTGAAAATATTGTGGTTTCCAATTGCGTCATGAAATCCACCTCCTGTTCTTTTAAAATTGGCAGCGAAAATGTAAATAGGATCCATAACGTGCTTGTGAATAATTGCATTATAACCCAGAGTAATCGCGGCATAGGGATCCAAAACCGAGATGAGGGGTCGGTCGTGAATGTGAGATTCCAAAATTGCATCGTGGAAAGCAGGTTATTTCATGATGTCTGGTGGGGAAAGTCCGAACCTATTTATATTACTGCATTTCCCCGTGCGGCAGGGGATAATGTAGATCAGAATTGGCGATTTGCTCCTGGTCAGAATGAGGGTAAAGTTGGAAAAGTAAGAGATATTTATTTCTCTAATATGACTCTTGCGGGGGAGAATGGGATTTATATCGCGGGAGTGCCCGGCAAAGTTAATAATATTTCCATTGAGAATACACATCTGAAAATAAATAAAATCACCAAATATCCTGGCGGATTCTACGATAATAGACCATGTAAGGGAAAGGGAATTTACAAGCATTCAATTCACGGAATATACATGGAAAACACATGTAGGGTGTCAATATCCGGTTTTAAGCTGGACTGGGGAGATAATATCCCCAAATATTACGGAAGTCTTGTGATGGGAAGAAATGTTGATGAACTTACAATCATTCATTTAGAAGGAACCCCCGCACCAACCGAAAAAGATGTGGATGAAGAAAAAATCATATTGATCGATTGCGAGAATACAAAAATATCAGATTGTTGAATGGACAAGGAAAAAACTAGGGGCATCGGAAAATGACACTCTCCATGGGTGAGATCTTACGGTTGGCGCCTGAAGTGATTGACGGGCATAGGATAGACAGTATTTCCTCACGTCCTGAATATCCCAAAAAGTCAAATA
>CAZEPC010000524.1:0-3234 GCA_964513765.1 uncultured archaeon | reverse complement strand
ATTGAAATTAACTGCCCTAAAGTCAACAAAATAGAAGTAATATGAGTTCAAAGAAAGATTTAGTGCTCAATGATAGATAAAACTAAGAGAAAGGGGAAAAAATGAAGAATTGAGAATATGGGAAAAATAAAAAAATAAGTAGTTGAAATTTCCTTATTCCATCAAAATCATTGGAAATTCAATTTTGCTAACATATTATGTTTTAAGCTTTTTCGAAATCTTCTTTACCTGCGCCGCAAACGGGACAAACAAAGTCATCAGGTAAGTCTGCAAATTTGGTACCTGGATCGATACCTTCATCAGGGAGTCCCTCGTCTTCATCGTACTCCCATCCGCATACTGTACATACATATACTGCCATTCTTTTAACACCATTTAATCAATCGGAATACAAATTGATTGGTTCAGAGATTAAAGTATTTATTTATATTTATATAACGAAGCTTAAAAAGTCTTTTTTTAGAATCCATAAACGCAAGATTAAAAGCACACCTAAATGATTATTATTTGATTAAATTGCGACAAGATATTTCTATTGTATTATGTGGGGCTGCGGGACAAGGAATCCAAACAATTGAAGAATTATTGGTAAGTATTTTCAAAATGTCTGGATATCATGTATTTGCTACCAAAGAATATATGTCCCGTGTTCGCGGTGGCCTTAATTCTACGGAAATTAGAATTGGAAGTGGCCCGGTTCAATCATTTGTGAAACGGATTGATTTGCTCATTCCTATGAAGGAGGGGGCGATTGAACATTTGGGCACTAGGATCAATTCAAACACCCAAATTCTTTTTGATAAAGATCTGATGGGTATGGAAGAGGTTAAGGGTTTAAAAAAAGTGGATGTAGAATTAATTAAAACCGCGAGAGATGTTGGAAAAAAGATCTACAGTAATATTGTTGCTGTGGGTGTATTGACCGGAATTTTCAATGCAAATAAAAATACGGGAATTAATATCATCCGAAAAAGATTTGAAAAAAAAGGAGAGAAGATTATTGATGATAATCTTAAGGCCTTTCAAAGAGGAATTGAAATTGGAAAGAAGAATGGTGAAAAATTAGATTTAAATATTGAATTTTCTATGGATGAGGATATTTCTGATGAGATTTTGCTAAACGGCAATCAAGCGGTTGGGTTGGGTGCGCTGGCAGGCGGATGTAATTTTGTGGCGGCATATCCCATGTCTCCCAGTACTGGTACGTTGGTGTTTTTGGCCCAAGCATCCAAAGAATTTAATATTGTGTTGGATCAAGTGGAAAGCGAGATTTCTGCCATCAATAAAGTCATCGGTGCCTGGTATGCGGGGGCGAGAGCGATTGCTTCTACTTCGGGGGGCGGATTGGCTTTGATGGAGGAAGGCATATCGCTGGCTGGAATGACAGAAACTCCCGCGGTGATACATATCGCTCAAAGACCGGGTCCTGCGACGGGGTTGCCTACGAGGACCGGACAAGAGGACTTAAACTTGGTTTTGAATGCCGGTCATGGTGAATTTGGCCGAATAATGTATGCTCCCGGAACTATTGAACAAGCGTTTCGCCTGACGGCAAAGGCTTTTAACATGGCCGATACCTATCAAGTTCCGGTGTTCATTTTAAGCGATCAATACTTTGTAGATTCCTACTACAATATCCCAAATCTCGATCTCTCGCAAGTAGAGGTGGAAAAGCACATAATTGAAACTAAAACCGATTATAAAAGGTATGCTTTTACCGAAAATGGTATCTCGCCGCGTGGCGTCCCAGGATTTGGGGAAGGTTTGGTAAAGGTAGATTCAGATGAACACACCGAATCGGGACATATTACGGAGGATATGAAGGAGATTCGTCCAAAAATGGTTGAAAAGCGCTATTTCAATCGAATGGAATTATTGCGAGAAAGCGCAGAGATGCCTTCATGGATTGGCCCCGAAGATGCAGACAATGTCGTAGTGTGCTGGGGTTCTACGTACCAAACGGTGAAAGAAGTCTTGGATAAGAAACAATATTCGGAGGTGGCCATGGTACATTTTCATCAAGTATTTCCGCTTAATCCAGAGGTACCGGAAATATTGGGTGGGTATAATGATTCCCAATCGAACCAAAAACAAATCTTCTCGATCGAGGCCAATGCATCAGGGCAATTTTCCAAATTTCTTAAAATGGAGGCGAACATCACCATTCCGCCGGAAAACCAGTATTTGAAGTACGTTGGAGAACCTTTCTCGGTGGAGGAAATTGAGGGATTCACTAATGGAAAAAAATGCAAAGGATTACATAATGGAAGAAATTGAGAATCAATGGTGCCCTGGATGCGGAAATTTCGCATTTCATGGCATTATTCGGGAGGCGTTAGCCGATTTAGGTAAGGATCCTACTCAAATGGTATTCTGTTCCGGAATCGGACAAGCGGCCAAATTACCCCAATATACGAAAGCCCATATGTTTAATGGACTACACGGAAGATCTTTGCCCATAGCGCTGGCAGTGAAATCTTCGAATCCCGAATTAGATGTTTTCGCGTATTCCGGGGATGGTTGTTCCTACGGGGAGGGAGGAAATCACTTTATTCATCAAATCTGCAGAAATCCCGATATCACCCATTTTATTTCGGATAATCAGATTTACGGGTTGACCAAAGGACAAGGATCGCCGACCAGCTCCCCTGGTATGAAAACTTCCGTACAAGTGTATGGGGTTACCAATAAACCTTTCAACCCGCTTTCCGTGGCCATTTCCCTGGGTGCCACTTTTGTGGCCCGAATCTTTGTCGGTGATAAGGAAAAATCGGTGGAGATTGTGAAGCAAGCTATTGAACACAAGGGTTACGCGATTGTCGATGGGTTTTCGCCGTGTGTGAGCTTCAATAAATTTAATACCTATAAGTGGTATAAGGATCATACCTATTATTTGGATGAAGAACATGACCCGACCGATTATAATCAGGCCTTTGCCAGGGCGATGGAAGAAGGAGAGTATCCCCTCGGAATCTTTTATAAAAAGAATGATGAAAAGGTGTTTTGGGAGAAGTCCCATGCGTATGATGAAGATAAAAGACCCCTCTATCGGAGAGAAGTAGATAAGCAAAAACTGAAAAAATTGATCGAGTCAAAACGGACCCGATAAGAAGAAAGATAGGGATCTTGAGTTTTGATCTGTTGGTTTTGGGTTATTTTTTTTAATTTATTATTGTTATTTGAATTCTATCTTGTTCCCTGTTTATTTATGAATCCATGGGGCTGAAGGGAATA
>CAZEPC010000523.1:0-3235 GCA_964513765.1 uncultured archaeon | reverse complement strand
CCAAATAAAAGCCGACACGTTCATGCCCAGATATAGTGAATGGCACGGATCCAGCGAAGTATTCGCCCAATTTGCCTTGGCAAAACCCGAAGATTACAATCACCGCCATGAATGGGTTTGGTGCCAACTATACGGTGGATGGCAGAGGAGGGGGCCCACTGGTCAGGAATTTATGTTTTATGGATCGGATGGACAGGCCAAGATGTCTGAATGGGGGATGGAGTGTAAGCTTTACATTGATCCTAATGATTCAAGAAAATTTGAAGAGGACGGATATATGCCCCAACAAGATATCGAAAACTTAGGCACTACCTACACTGGTCAAGGTATTATCTTGGAAAAGTTCAGTCGTGGTATTGATGATGGAAAAACCGAGTGCGGAACAAATTTCAAGGAGGCATTTAAATCATTCGCTGTGTCTATGGGTGCCATGGAGAGTTCCAGGACCGGAAAGGCGGTTTGGGTTCCCAAATATTGGAAAGACATTCCATGGTATGAGGACAATCCATCAAAGTTCTATTAAAAAAATTGGATACACAATTCTTGGTTGTTTGCATGGATTTCCGAGGTATTTTTTTTGCGATTTTATACCTATTTTTTCATTTAGAAATGATCAAGGTCGTACATACTGTATTCTACTCCCTTGAAGAAATTTCTTAGCCAATTTCCTCCTTTTCCGAAAATCTTGGCTCCGTAATCCTCAATTTCTTCATCATTTTCCAATTCTTCATGCGGAATATAGTTCGCAAAGAAAATTGTCATGGTCGAGAGATCCTCGAATACCAATCCATCTCCATATTTTTCCCTCCATTTCTGGATCTTTTTTTCCTTTTCGGTTGTTAGAACTTTAGTTTCATGGATATTTCCATTTATTGTATTTTGAACTAATGCTCCGCCCGAATATCTCCCGGATTGATCAAATTTTATCCAGCAATTTCCTTCGGGTAATAGTCCCTTTCTGAACCTATCTAAAATCTCGGGTTGTAATCTCCTCATCAGTGAGTAGGGATCTCCGATAAGACACATTACATTCATTTTATACGCAATTGCTTTTGTTAAGGATTCCGGAAAGCTTTTTCGTAGATGCTCGATTATCGTGTGATCCTTAGATAGATTAAATAAGATGCTCTCCAAATATTCCTCCGGACCTATTGCCTCCTTCTTTACGAAATTAACGATCTTTTGGAAAATGATGTTGATTCTATTCACACCCGGAGGGATATCGTGCGAAATACGGCATTCATTAATCTCGAGCTGAACTTTCTGCGAATTATTCTTTTTCAATTCAAATCGTACGTAGCCCAGCACCCTACTTTTATTCTTCACCGTGAGATATGACCAGAGTATGCCGGGATTCGTTTTAATATGGCGTTTCCAATAATCAAAATCCCGATGGGCGGCAAAATAAAGACCTTCATTGGTTTTGCTGTAGAGCTCCGCGATATCCTTCAGGGTTTTTTGGTTATTTTCTAAAATTTCGCAACTATAATCCCTCTTATTTTGTTCGGATTGGTTGGTCGGTTGTTTTTCTTCAATTAACCTAAGAATTTCCTCAAGCTTCTCTCCTTTCAATGTAAATGAGGGGACCTGCATTCCGCCCCGCCATCCATTCTTCTCATAAAAGTGACCCGCCCCGCTAAAAAGAATTGAAATATCGACCTTGTTTTCGCGCATAAATTTCCTTACATCTTGTGCGAGCAAAGATCCAATGCCCTTCCCCCTTACTATTGGATGTGTTCCCACGTCCCTCCCGCCTCCATTCTTCAAGATTGCCTTTCCGTATTGCATATCTTGATTATAAAGTCCGAAATGTCCCACAACCTTTGGTTCTTCTATATTTACGTTGATCTGTAGTATTTCCTCTTCCCCGGGGACATATTCGTACAATCTGCTCCAATCATCCTCAATGGGCTTTTGCTGATGAAGTTTCATGAATCTATGATCTTTTTCTGCCTTGAAAGCGGTTTCCAGTAATTTATTTAAACGTTCCCATTCCCGCGGATTTTCGTTTTTGTATCCTCGTAGTGGCATAATTTTGGCACCTCAATCAATAAAACCATAAAAGCAATAAAAAGCAAACGATTTCATTATTCAAAAAAGTTATATTGAGGCAGTTATAACATAACTTATGGCAGCAGCAGAACTCATTGTATTATTTCTTTTTGTAATAAACGGTATTTTTCATTTATTGAACGAAGCCTATGAGTTAGAATCTCAAAGGATAATTAAAGTCATTACGAAATCTTTGATCATCCCTCTAATTGTTATCTTCTATATTTTGGCAACCGAAAATATCAATCCACTGATTGTCGTAGGTCTCATTTTTGGCTTATCGGGGGATATATTTTTGCTCAACAAACAAAAGAAAAAGAATTTCATATTCGGTTTAAGCTCTTTCTTATTAGGACATGTAATTTATATCGTGGCCTTTTTGACCTCAATAGATTATGAAGATGCGTATAGTACGGGCTTAATTGTGGTGGTGGTCGCGTCTTTGTTGTTGGTTATCTTTTTGGTGTGGGCACTTCGGGGTAACTTGGGTGGGCTTAAGGTTCCGGTTATTGTCTATAGTATTATTTTATCCTTCATGAGTATCAGCGCGTTCATGGTTGCTACCTCTCCGAGCGGAGGGTTTGAGGGACGGGGCTGGCTTTGTTATGCGGGTTCCATCCTCTTTTTATGCTCCGATGGAATTTTAGCATGGACCTATTTTAAGGCCAAATTTAAGCATTTCAATGTCATTGTAATGGCCACCTATATGACTGCCCAGCTTTTGATTGCCTATGGCTATATCAATTAGACTAAGAATTTGAGGGCCGAAAAAGCTCAATATTGGAGCAATTGCCAGAAAAGGACTTATTTTTCCTTTATTTTTTATAATTCCTTTTATTTTTATAATTCCTTTCTTTTTTGATATTTAGATTTAGCAATCATAACATTCAACAAAGGGTGATTTCATTAATATGAGAAGAAAACCATCGAAACGGGAACTTTTACGGGTAAGAAAGAAATTAGTGGGATTTGTAAAAAAGGAATATGAGGATAAAAAACCCAAAAAAATTAAACTTATACAAGTAAAACCACGTGTTCAGTTTAAAAAAGGAACAATGCTCCCCAATTTGATCATCAAATCTCTTCAAACTGCTGCATACGTAATTTTGGTGGATTACGGAAAAGAATATCGGATCTATTTTTTCTCCCTTGCAGGTAGATCTATGGGGGCAAATAATATGAA
>CAZEPC010000522.1:0-3242 GCA_964513765.1 uncultured archaeon | reverse complement strand
TCTAATAAATATATAAAGACGCGATTTCTCATTAATATTTGGTTGGTGATAGGGAATTGCAAAATTATGGATCTTAACCGCGGATTGTAGATTTATCTAATTATGAAAAAAACTACAAGGCACTCCTTTTTTAAAAACGTTCTTTCTTAACTTTCCATAGAGTGATATTCAAATAAACTAAAGCTCATAGGAATAAAAACTCATAGGAATAAAAACTCATAGGAATAAAAACTCATAGGAATAAAATCTCTTACAAACAAAAAAGCCGTTATCGAATCCGATGAGGGAAACGCGGATATCCTCTGGCTCGAAAAGCTAGAAAACACATAAAAGCCGAAATACTTATTTAAGTGAAAAGTAAATGATAATACGAGAGAAACAATGGTCCATAGCACTCAGACTCGATTTTTCGCTTTATTTTTCCCAATAACGGTTTTATTTTTCTCAATAGCCTTATTTTTTTCAACAACCTTAATTTTCACATCCACCACCCCCACAACAGGCTCTTTCTACCCCGAAGGGACCTTGAAGATGCCGGGAATGGATGTATGTGGAGAGCCACAAAAGATTGCCCACACCCACGATCCATACGAATATGATATCCCAAAGTCGGCAACGGGAACGCAGGTAATTTCTCTTAACCCCCAAGACCCCATCCAAAATGCGATAAATGCACTTCAAGAAGGTGGAGGGACAATCATCCTCCAAAAAGGAACTTGGGAAATAACCCAATCATTGGAACTTTACAGCAATATTACACTCCGCGGAATGGGGACCTCAAGCATTATCACCATTCCTGGGACCGCCAATTTTCCATTGATTATAAACAAAAACGAAAACATGGCAAATGTGCGTATTGAAAACCTTACACTTCATGGGAGTTTGAGAGACGATGAAATGCATTATGGAGCCAAACACCACAGCGATTCGGAGTTTTACAGTAATATTGGGAGAAAATTCGTATTCGGGATATTATTCAGAGCCTTTGGGAATAACCAAATGCGAAATATTACCATCACCGATATTGAAGTTAGCCGCTGTGCCATGGGGATCCATGCAAAAGGGATGAAGAATCTCACCATCAATGATTGCAATTTGTATGATAATGGAGCAATTGAAACATATTATCATAACCTCTACATCAGAAGAGTTTACGGGGCAAGGATCTTCGCTAATAATTTAAGAAAGAGCCCTACGGGAAATGGCTTGAACGTGGATGTCTGCCGATATATCAATGCCTCGCACAATAATGCCAGCCATAACTTATTCAGGGGATTGAGATTTGAAAATTCCAATTATACCACCATCGTGGATAACATTGCCTCCTATAACGGGGATGTAGGGATTCGGGTATCCCATAATAATTTTGGATGCCTCTCCAATAATACTGCCCTAGAGAACGGAGAGGTAGATATCGAATTTAGGGAAAATCGGAACTTCACGCATGGGGAAAACAATTATAATCGCCAAGAAGGATTGATATGGGCAATCCATGGTTATCCTACCCCATATTTTATTTGGTTCAGTCTCATTACGGGTACTATTTGCTTAATTTTGATCTCGTATAATATTAGGGGTGAGCAGAACCGCCCTTAAGGATGATGTGTTGTTATGTAATATGATATGAATGACATGATAAAAAAACGGTGATGTTCGATGTTGAGATGGATGCTCGGAATATGGGAAAGTCTGGTATTAGGGAATAGCTTGGAACAAAAGAACATCTGACAATTAGGAAGATTTTTGAGACCATACACTTGTGTCAGTCCCAAATGTTTTTAGGAAAGGGATGTCATTATTGATATGGAGATCAACTTAGGATGCTCCGAGTGCTCTCCAAAATCCAAAATGCGCCGGATATTTGCGGGTAAAAACTCAGATTTTAAGCCCCATAGAGTAAATTAAGAGAGGAACGGGTAATATGTGTATTGCTTCCTCCCCCTCATTCTCCGATGCAATCCGTAATTCATTTAAACCAACATAACTTTACAGAATCTAATCTAACAGAATCATAATAGCCTAACCAATTCCCGGCCGTTACCATCCCATATCATTCGAATTCAAACCTACCTCTACTCTTAGTCTGAAAAATCAGGCAGAAGTGAGAAAAATGAAAAAACCATCGAAAAGTCCAAAAGACAGCCAAAATAAAATTATTGCCAGCGTAGCAGCCAATGATCCCTCAGTTATAGAGGATTTTTGGTACTTCGCACGGCTTTCAAATGAATATTTTTCGCTCATTGGGGCAAATGTATATATGGAAACCACCGAAAAGGGATTTGCAATGTTTATGGATTCGCTTGAAGATCTTACACGGGTTCATTCGATCCCCTCTATTGATAATTCCAAATTCAAGGAACTTTATCAGAGGCTCAAAAAACAAACCAACCAAGGAACTATAAAACCGCAATCTTTTTATTGGTACATTAAGATCTTACAAAAGCCCGAAGATTGTTCATACCCCGAGATACTGGCAATCCTCGCAGATTATTGGAAATTTTTTATGGCGGATGTGAAGGAGGTAAAAAAGGAGGGCGAGTCCCGTATTATAATACGGTTTATCGATTCAAAACTTTATAAATTGGTTTTAAAAGAGCAAATAAAGCGTATAAAGGAATCCATTGATGAAATTAAAGAACAACGGGCACATAAAATGGTTTTTTGAATTGCCAAATTTCGCCTCTCTTTTTCACCCACCAAACCCCTTTTCCGAGATTCTCGAGTAATGGGTGTTTTAGCTCTCAATTGAGGGAAACTCAAGGGACTTAATCTCGGATATGATTGATTGCGCTTCTTCCAAGGGAACATCATACCAATTCTCATATGCACCGGCAACCGAAAACCTGAACCCGGTTCGAATATTGAGGCATACTATTTTATCAACCAAATCTTCAAACTTTCGGAGAGAAGGGGTGAATAAAAGAGAATGGAGTAATATTCGTTGCCAATGCTAGGACATATATCCATAATATGCGGGCTGGCATATTTAATCTTCCTTTGGGTGTTAATATCACCCAGCTCATAAAGTTCTCTGTTACCCGATTTTTGCTAATGATAGGAGGATATCCTGGTGTAAAGATACGGAATACCACTATCGATTTCAAAGTCCCAGTTGATCACGGGCTCGGAATCTTCTTCCCCGTGCCGGTCCAGCTGGTGACGGCTGTACCTCCTGCGATTGTCAGGCGTCCTTTTCGGAACCAAGATCCCTTTACGATCCCATCTGCGGAGGGTGGGCTTGC